>JACXVH010000223.1 GCA_014763515.1 Flavobacteriaceae bacterium | reverse complement strand
ATAATTATCGTTAACCCAAATCTAAAAAATTTATGAAAAGAGCACTACTATGTATTTTAACGTTATTCTCTGTAGTTTTTTCATTTTCACAAAAAGAAAGTGCTTGGAAAGAAGTAGAAAAACCTAGGTTTGGTACAGAAGGCAAAATTAGACGTTCTTCTTTGCCAATTGACTACAAATTATTTCAATTTGATTATCAAAATTTTGTTGCTTCTTTAACTAATGTTCCAAAGAGAGGTCAATTTTTTGGTCAATCAAATGTGATTGTTTCAATTCCTTCTCCTACAGGAGAATTAGTAGAATACAGAATTATTGAAGCATCGACATTTGAAGAAGCACTTCAACAACAACACCCTGATATTAGATCTTTTGCCGGGAATGCGGTTAATGATCCAGGTTCTGTTATTAGGTTTAGTGTTTCTCCTTTCAATGGTTTAAATGCAATAGTAAGAAACAGTAATGGAACTACATACGTTATTGATCCATATTCAATGGATTATAAGACTTTTATTGTTTTTGACAGAGCTAAAAGAGGAGATTCTACTGGTAAATTAGTTTGTACAACTGAAGAAGCAGTAAGAGAGTTTGGAAGAAATATTGAAGGGGATAATACTTCTGTTCTTAGAAATGCTGATGATGGTTTACTAAGAGTTTTTCAAATGGCGCAATCTTGTACAGGTGAGTATGCTAATTATTTTGGTGCGTCTACCGCTGGTACAGCAGCTGATGAAGCAATTGTATTAGCAGCGTTTAATGCAACATATACAAGATGTAATGCTATTTTTGAAATGGATTTTAATTCAACTATGCAGTTGATTGCAAATACTACAGATGTTATCTATTACAACCCAGCTACTGATCCTTATTCGCCATCTGCAAACATGAATAATTGGAATACTGAATTAGGTAATACTCTTCAAGCTGTAATTGGAAATGCAAATTATGACATTGGTCACTTATTTGGAGCCGATGGAGGTGGTGGAAATGCTGGTTGTATCGGATGTGTGTGTTCAGCTGATAATTCAAAAGGTAGAGGTATTACTTCACCAGCGGATGCAATTCCTGAAGGTGATTTCTTTGATGTTGATTATGTAGCTCATGAAATTGGCCACCAAATGGGAGGAAACCACACTTTTTCGTTTAGTACTGAAAACAATTCTGTAAATATGGAACCGGGTTCTGGTATTACAATTATGGGTTATGCAGGTATTACTGGTGCAACAGATGTTGCGGCGCACTCTATTCCAATTTTTCATGCAGGAACTATACAACAAGTAACAAATAATATTAAAACTAAAGATTGTGGTGGTGCTGATTCAGGATTTTGTTTACAAACAATAAATATTGGTAATGCGGTTCCAAATCCATCGGCTCCAGCAACTAAGACTATGCCAATCGGTACAGCTTTTAAATTAATTGGAACTGCAACTGATGCTGATGCAAATGATATATTATCATATTGTTGGGAGCAGGTTGATGATGCTACAACAGTAGGTGCAGCAGCCTCATATCCTTCGGGAACAAAAACTAATGGAGCTAACTTTAGATCATATTTGCCTAAAAATAATGGTACAAGGTATTTTCCTAGATTAGAAGACCACGTTGCAAATGGAGTTGCTGGAAATCAGTGGGAAATTGTTCCAACAATTAATAGAACTTTAAATTTCAGAATGACCGTTAGAGATAATAGACCAGGCGGGGGCACAAACGAGAGCGTAAACACAGCTGTTACTTTTACAACTTCTGCAGGACCTTTCTTGGTTACTTCTCAAAATAGTGCTGGAATTAATTATACCCAAGGATCAACACAAACAGTTACATGGTCGGTGAATAATACTACATCTCTAGCAGGCTCAAACAATGTAAACATAAAATTATCTACAGACGGTGGGAAAACTTATCCAATAACATTAGTAGCAAATACTCCAAATGATGGTAATCAAACGGTAACAATTCCTAATGTTTCTGCACCATTTTGTAGAATTTTAGTAGAGCCAACAGGCAATGATTATTATGCAATAAATACTAATGATTTTGCAATTGGTTATACTGTTAATGATGTTTGCCAAACTTACACTAGAACATTAACAACTGGTAATGTTATTACTGCTCAAAATCCTTTAGCATATCAGGCATGGGCATTAAATATTCCAGATAATGTTATTATTACTGATGTAAATGTATCAACAAACATAACACATTCAAGAAGAAATCAATTATATACGGCAATGCAAAGTCCTAATGGAACTTTTGTAGCATTGTTTCAAACAGGAGGTTGTAATAATGCATCAGCTAATTTAGTTGGCACTTGGGATGATCAGTCTGCAACTGCTTCTGGAAGTTGTAACTTTGGAGCGGGAACGATGCAACCAGTAGGAAGTTTAGCAACTTTAAATGGAGAATCTTCTCAAGGAAACTGGATTTTTGCTGCAGCGGATGTAAATGCTGACACTAGAGATGGAGTTTTAAATAGCTTTTCTTTTGAGATTTGCTATAAAGAATTGATTGAAACACCTAATGCATGTGGCGTAATTACAACAACTTGGAATGGCTCAACTTGGTCTAATGGTGTACCATTGAAAAATGTTCAAGCAATTTTTGATGGTAATTATTCATCAACAGGTGATCTTGAAGCATGTTCAGTAATCATTAACACTGGAGCTAATGTTACATTTAATCCGAGTCATACTTTAATTGTGACAAATGAAGTAACCGTTAATGGTACTGGAACGTTAACAATTGAAAACAATGCTGGTTTA
>JACXVH010000222.1 GCA_014763515.1 Flavobacteriaceae bacterium | reverse complement strand
GCTTTTCTCTTTTTTGTAGTTTGAACATCAACCACATCACCTGGAACAACATTTGGTAAAAAGATTACTTTTCCATCAGGTGCTTTAGCTACTGAAACGCCTTTAGCACCAGCATCTAACACTTTAATATTTTCAAAAACGATACGTTCTGTTCTTTTTCTTCCCATGAGGCAAAAATAATTCATTACGTTTTATAATAATAAAGAAATGTAACTATTTTTTTAGATAAACTCATATAATTTGTGCTTGTTTTTTTATTTTTGCTATTATGGATGATTTCTCTCCAAATTAAGAAGGAATTGCACATTCAAAAATTAAAAATTAAGAAAATGTCAGTTTTAGAAAAAATGAATTCAGCAGAAGCAATTGCATTAGAAGATAAATATGGAGCGCATAATTACCATCCACTACCAGTGGTTTTAAATAGAGGGGAAGGAGTTTACGTTTGGGATGTTGAAGGGAAAAAATATTATGATTTTCTTTCGGCTTATTCTGCAGTTAATCAAGGTCATTGTCACCCCAAAATTGTTGGTGCAATGATGCAACAAGCGCAAACATTAACTTTAACTTCACGAGCTTTTTATAACGACAAATTAGGTGTTTACGAAGAGTTTGTAACAAATTACTTTGGTTTTGATAAAGTATTACCAATGAATACAGGTGCTGAAGCTGTAGAAACGGCTTTGAAAATCTGTAGAAAATGGGCTTACGAGAAAAAAGGTATTCATGAAAATGAAGCACAAATTATAGTATGTGAAAACAACTTCCATGGAAGAACTACTACTATTATTTCTTTCTCAAATGATGAGAATGCACGCAAAAATTTCGGACCTTATACGGCTGGTTTTATAAAAATTGAGTACGATAACATTGATGCTTTGGAAAAAGCAATTACATCATCGCCTAATATCGCAGGATTTTTAGTTGAACCGATTCAAGGTGAAGCGGGTGTTTATGTACCAAGTGCTGATTATTTAGCTAAAGCTAAAGCATTGTGCGAAAAAAATAATGTTTTATTTATTGCTGATGAAGTCCAAACGGGTATTGCTCGTACTGGCTCCCTTTTAGCCGTTTGTGGAAATTGTACTTGTGAAAATAAATGTGAAAAGCAAGCCACTTATGTTCAGCCAGATATTTTAATTTTAGGTAAAGCACTTTCAGGAGGAGCTTATCCAGTTTCTGCAGTTTTAGCAAATGATGCTATAATGGGAGTTATTAAACCAGGTCAGCACGGTTCTACTTTTGGAGGAAATCCTGTTGCAGCAGCTGTAGCAATGGCGGCACTTGAAGTTGTTTCTGAAGAAAGTTTAGCACAAAATGCTAGAAAACTAGGAAAAAGATTTAGAGAAGAATTGAATAAATATATTGAAACAAGTAACATTTGTTCTTTAGTTCGTGGGAAAGGATTATTAAATGCTATTGTTATTAACGATACAGAAGAAAGTGAAACCGCTTGGAATATTTGTATGAAATTAGCTGAAAATGGTTTGTTAGCTAAACCAACTCATGGAAATATTATTCGTTTTGCTCCGCCTTTAGTGATGAATGAAGAGCAGTTGATGGATTGTGTTTCAATTATTACTAAGACACTTCAAGAATTTGAATAATACAAAAAAAAATCCCGAGAAATCGGGATTTTTTATTTTATAAGCAAGCCTTCATATTTTGTAGAGATTTTTTTCCAATCAACATAATTAAAGAAATTATCAATGTAAGCTTTCTTGCCTATTTTACTATTTGTTATATAGGCGTGTTCCCATAAATCTAAGCAAAGTAGTGGTGTTCCTTTTATTTCCGAAGCCTTCATTAAAGGATTTTCTTCATTTTTGGTAACTATGTTTTGTAATTTTTGATCTTTATCTAATATTAGCCAAACCCAATTTGAACCAATTGAAGTTTCTGCTTTAGAAATAAAATCATTTTTAAAATTATCAAAAGAACCAAAGTCTCTATTTATAGCAACTTGTAATGTATCTGAAGGGGATAATTTTTCTTTAGTTAAATTTTCAAAAAATAATGTATGGTTATAAAAGCCACCTGCCGCATAAAGTAATTGTTTGTCTTCAGGATTTGTTTCGCGACAAATTTGAGAAACTTTCCAATCTGTTATACGCTTTTCGGTTACTAAATTGTTCAAGTTATTTGTAAAGTGTAAATATACTTTAGAATAATGATTCTCTAGTGTTTTTCCTTCAATACAATCAGAAAAATCATCAAACTTATAAGTAATTTCGAAAAGTTTAAAAGGAGTTCCTGTAGCTTTATATTCATTTGGATTTGTAAATAAAGTACTTACGGGTTCTTCGGGTTCAGGAATTTGAACTTCCACTAAATTGTTATCTTGTTTACAAGAAATTAGAAGTAATAAGCAAGTTGTTGAAGACAAAATTACTTTTCTCATCTGTTCATTTTTATTTATTAACAATTGGTCTGATGCGTTTTGTCAATCTATATAATGATTGTTAAATTTGTTATGTTATTACAACAAATTTCTTTCTTTCATTAAGTCATTAATGATATCGATGTAGTTTTGTTTAGCTTCATCAATAGTTAGGTTTTTAACTTGCATCAATGCATTTAATTTAAAAGCATTTCTTAGATCTTCACCAGTTTCATCTTGATGATAACCACTAGAATTACCACTATTAATCCTTGCAGAAGTAGCATGTTTATATAATCCATAAAGAACTAATTGTACATTTTGCGGTACCGATTCTTTAGGAATTAAATTAGCATTCTCAAATGCTTCATCAAATAAAGTATCTAAATC
>JACXVH010000221.1 GCA_014763515.1 Flavobacteriaceae bacterium | reverse complement strand
CTTCAAGGTTGCTCATTATTGTAATTGTTTGAAAGTCAATACAATTTAATCATTTTTAATGATTTGAGCAACTTTTTTTATAATGCACAACGGGTTAAAAATAGTATTCCTATATGAAACGACTAAAAAGTTATTTGAAAGTTTGCTCTTTGGTATTACGTTCAAAGACAGTACCGCAGAAATAGAGCAAGAAGCAGGGAAATCTAACAATCGAAAAAACATTAAAAATCCATTTTTTGGGAATGTAACGAGTTTGTCTTACTATATTGATAAAGTGAAAATCATCTTTACGTTTGATAACATACAAAATAAAATCACTCAAATAGCAGTAGAACAGCTACAAAAAGAAATTGTTGAATAATAAAAACATACAACATGGCAAGCGGCAAACAAGTATTAATCCATTTTTTAAAAAAATATTCCCTTCAAAAAACAAAAAAAGAAGATTTAGCAAATACTTCTGAAGACATCAGAATTGGCTTTCTTTTACATGGCTCAACAGCCAAAGAAATGTGGCGGATTGTTGATACAATTGAATGGGGAGAAGAAATAGAGAATGAGAGCGATGAAGTTATAAGTCAAGGATTAAAAATCAAAGATAAAAATATTTCTCTACCTGAATTATTTGATTATATTACATGGGAATCAGAACATAAAATCCCCAAAAGAGTAGCAAAGCGTTTTCCCGAACTCACTCAATATGAATATTATGCCGCAACAAGAATAATGGGATTAGTTTTATCTTCCATAGAATGGTCGGGCTGGTTGTCAGAAGTTGAAAACGGTGGCAAACTGGATTTTGTTGAACTCGATAAGTATTTAAAATCATATAAAGAAAAATTAAGTTCTTACAGAGAGGATCCTGAAAATTATATTTAAATATGCTTCCAACAACTTTTAACAGTAAAAAATGACAGCCAAGGAAATATTAAACTTAATTGTAGAACAAAACTACCAAGCCGTTGAAAACGCTTTACAAAACGGATTTGATGCCAATGCAATTGTAAACAATGACGTTACGGGTATTGAATGGGCTTCTTATACAGATGATTTCCGGATGATGGAAATTTTCTGGAAATACGGTGCCAAACCAACTACTGAATATACTGAAGATATTGTAACCGAATTTGAAAACGGAAAAACCTATCTCGATCTACAAGAACCAGAAGAAAACCCAAATGATTATCCCGATTTAACAGCTGATTTTTCAGTTACAAAATGGGAATTTCTGCAAGGACAACTTAAGAAGGATGAAGAAAATTATTATTCTATTATTTTGCCTGTTTCTAAATTTGTTTTGGAGGAAGAGATTTTTTCTACTTCCGTACAATTGTATGCGATTGAACTGCTCGAAACTTTGCCAAGCTACATTGGAAAGACTATTTCTTTTCCCATCAATCCAAATGATGGATATATTGACGGTTCGGTCTATTTGCGAAATGCGCACAATCCAGTAAATGTGTTTGAAATCAAGTTCTTAAAACTTAAAAAGGAGCTTATTGAACTCGAAATCACCATGAAATTTGATTTTGAGTATGAAGGCATCGGATATAAAAACGAAATCCTAAAAACAGTTGTAAAACTAGCCATTGAAAGCAATATTCAAAAAAATTGAAAAAGTTATTTTTAATAAATAAAAATTAAACTAAAGTTCTCGTTAGAATTTTATAAGTCTAAATCAAACATTTTCTTCAAAAGATCAAGATTCGGGTTAATTGATTTTAATTTATCATATTTTTCTTGTGGCGTAAACGCATATCGGTTTTCTGGAACTTCGTTTACAACTACTTCAATTGTAATATCGTGGTTGTGTAATTTCCCTCTTAAATAACCTAATAATTCATTCGCACCCGATAAAAATTCTTCTTTTGTACTTTCGTTCGGCAATTCTAATTCAATGACAGTTCCTTTTAATTTTGGATCATTCATTTGCATATAAGTAGCCATCAATTTTTTACCTTGATCACTTAATTTTTGCGCAAATTTTGTCCAAAGTAACAACATATCAGTTTCAGAGAATTTTTCTGAAGGTAAAGATTCATGATGTTTTTGTTGTTGTAATTGTTGATTTTCAAATTCTTTTTTAGCCTTAATACTCGCTAATGAAAAAGCAGAAACTTTAGTTCCGGGTGTTTCAATTTTTGGTAGAACAGGTTTTGGAGTTTCAACAGAAATAAGAATTTCCGTTTTTGGCGGAATATTATTTTGAATAACTTCTGGTTTCGGTTGAGTTTCAATTGTAGAAGTATCTTCTTTAGTTTTTACTTCAACTATCGAATAAGAATTGTTTCTATAATAAGTAGCAGGAATTATAAAGGACTCAGCTTTTTTTTTTCTCCATCAAAATTGATAGAGGCTAATTGCATTAAGCAAAGTTCAACTAAAAGTCGTTGATTTTGACTGGTTTTAAATTTTAAATCACAATCATTTGCAATTTCAATTCCTTTTAAAAGAAATTCCTGACTTGCTTTTTGAGCTTGAATTTTATAAAGGTTTTGTGCATGTTCGCCCGCTTCTAAAAGCACTAATGTTGCTGGATTTTTACAAACTAATAAATCTCTAAAGTGAGAAGCCAATCCTGCAATAAAATGATGACCATCAAATCCTTTAGCTAGAATATCATTATACATAACTAATAATTCAGGAATTTTATTTTCCAAAATTAAATCGGTTACTTGTACATAATATTCAAAATCTAAAACGTTTAAATTTTCAGTAACAGCTTGCCTAGTTAAATTTTTTCCACAATACGAAACCACTCGGTCAAAAAT
>JACXVH010000220.1 GCA_014763515.1 Flavobacteriaceae bacterium | reverse complement strand
TTTCCGTGTGCAATTGTCAAAAACAGTAGGTTTAACGATCAAAAATGCGTTTCACTTACTTGGAATTCAAGTTCCTGAAAGAATGTAATTCTTATCATAGTGGAAACTTCAAAACAGTATTTTTATAAAACGTTGCTAACTTTAGTGTTGGCAACGATTTCTTTTTTTATTTGGAAGGAATTTCTACCCAATAAATTGTTCCCAACACCAAAAGGTACGTCTAAAAATGTAGTAGTCGATAGTTTATTGTTAGAAGCCTTAACTGAAGCTGATACAACTTCTTCAAAAATGATAAAAGAAGAAATTGTTTTTGAAGCTGAAAACGGTATTACTTTTCCTCCAGAAGATGTTGAAGAATACGTAGGTTACCAATATTTACTTGAGTTTTACGAAAGTTTATACCAATTAGAGAAAGAAAATAAAGGGAATGTTCGTATTGCTTATTTTAGTGATTCTATGACCGATGGCGATATGATTGTGCAAGACTTAAGAACTATTTTACAAAATAAATTTGGTGGAGAAGGTGTTGGTTTTGTAAATATTACATCAGAATCTGCTTCTTCAAGAAGTTCGTTAAAGCATGAATTTTCTGGTAATTGGAAAACACAATCGTATTTAAAAACAAAACAACCAAAAGATGCCTTTGGTGTAAACGGACATGTTTTTTATGCACACGATACCTTACCTAATTCTTGGGTTCGTTATAAAGCAAGCAGAATGCGTTTTGTAAAGAGTTTACCAAAACCAACATTGTATTATGGTTATTCTGAAAATAAAAATGGAAAAGTTTTTAGAATTGTAGATGGTGATACTATTGAACAAAACCTTTCTCCTAATAAGAAGTTGAACGAATTGCATTTTAGTGCTAATGAGCTTAATTCCTTACAAGTTTATTTCAAAGAAGCGGATAGTATTCCTATTTATGGCTTTAATTTTGATGATGGTAAAGGTGTACATGTGGATAACTTTTCAAGTAGAGGAAATTCAGGTTTACCTTTGTCGATGTTCAACAAAAGTTTGATGAATGAATTTCAAAATGAATTGGGGTACGATTTAATTATTTTGCATTACGGAACAAACGTTTTAAACTATGGAACATATAATTATAGTTGGTACGAAAAGCGAATGCAAAAAGTAGTAGTTCACGTTAAAGAATGTTTTCCAAATGCAGAAGTTTTAGTAATTTCTACAGCCGATAAAGCAACGAAATACGATTTAGAGATGAAAACAGATTCTGCAGTAGTTCCTTTAGTAAGAGCACAGAAAAACTATGCTATAAGTTCACAATCAGGTTTTGTGAATTTGTACAAAGAAATGGGTGGCGAGAATAGTATGATTAAATGGGTGGAAGAAGAACCCGTAAGAGCGAATAAAGATTATACGCACTTTAACTACAAAGGTTCAGTTGCTGTTGCCAAATTGATTTTTGATAAAATCAATAATGGCTATTTAGAATATAAGAAATTGAGGCAAAAGAAAAATGAAGTTGTAAAGATTAAGAAAGATAGCGTAGCAAAACAAAAAGATACCGTTTATGCAAATTAAGATAGCAATTGCTTTTATTTTATTAAGTTTTCAATTGAATTTTGCACAAGATTCGCTTGAAGTTTTTCAAGACGAAATTGTTGTAGATACGATTGTAAGTGATTCTATTTTGGAACAAGGTTATACAAGTGAAATAATAAACGCAAAAGCTATTTCAAAATTTTATGCGAAACTAATCCAATTAGAAAAAGAGAAAAATACTAAACTACGAATTGTTCACATTGGCGACTCTCATATTCAAGCCGATTTATTTTCAGGAAAAATGCGAGCGATGTTGCAAGAACGTTTTGGTAATGGAGGACTAGGCTTTACGTTTCCTTATAACTTGGCAAAAACTAACGGAAATTATTTTGTAAAATATACAGCTTCAACTACTTTAGAATGTTCTCGTAATGTTTTTGCAGATAGTACAAAACCAATAGGTCTAAGCGGAATTTCAATGGAAACAACTGCAAAAGATTTTGCCATTGAATTACAAGTAAGAGACGAACAATATACTTTCAATACAATTAAAGTAGTCTCTCCTCAAAACCAACGATTGATTGATTTGGCTACAGCATCAAACGAAATAAAAATTGAATCGGCAACACCAAAAGTTATTTACCATAAAATTAAAAGCGGTGAAGCGCTTTCCATTATCGCTAATAAATACAAGGTTTCTGTAAGTGCAATTAAAAAAGCTAATGGTTTATATTCAAACAATATTAGAGCAGGAAAAGTATTGAAGATTCCTACGAACGAAACAGAACCAAAGATCATCAGCAGAAAAGAATTTATTCCGCTTGAATTAAAAGAAAATGCAATTTGTTATTCCTATAATAGTTCAACTGAATTGGAAAAAATCTATTTAATTCCATCTGAAAATGCTACTGTTTTCAGTTTGAACGGTATCGTTCTTGAAAAAAATGCACCTGGAATTGTTTATAGTAACATTGGTGTAAATGGCGCTAAAGCATCAGATTATTTAAAATTTCCTCTTTTTTTTGAACAGCTAAAAGTTCTAGACGCCACCACCATCATTTTGGAAAAGAAAATATCCAAATACATTAGTGGAAGAATACACACAGAAAATAATAGAAAGGGCTGCTGCAGAAAATTATGCAATTTGGAATATGTTTGAAGCTTTAGGTGGACTTTATAGCGTGAATAAAAATTTCTCAAAAGGATATATGTCAAAAGATAAAGTACATTATTCTAAAGCAGGTTATGAGTTACAAGGAACTCTTTTTTATGAAGCATTATTTAATTCTTATGAAGATTTAATCCATGAATAGTATTGTTCAATTTTTCCAAAATTTAACTTGGGATACCGTTTGTTCATGGTTTTTATTTGATCCAAAAAATCCGCTATTATTCAATAGCGCGCTGTTTCTAGGAATTTTTATTTTATTTTATGCTATTTATATCGCAAGTAGAAAAACACATTATTTTAGAATAACCTATGTAGTGCTTTTTTCGTTGTTTTTCTATTATAAATCAAGTGGAATTTACTTTTGGTTACTTATTTTTTCTTCAGTTGTCGATTATACCTTGTCGCGATTGATTTATGTTGAGACAATAAAGTTTTATAGAAAATTCTATTTGGTTTTAAGTTTGCTCATCAATTTAGGGTTATTGGCTTATTTTAAATATACCAATTTCTTTATTGATAATTTCAATATGTTGTTTAGTGGAAATATGAAGTTTGAAGATATTATTCTTCCTGTTGGAATTTCATTTTACACTTTTCAAACGTTAAGTTATACGATTGATGTTTATCGAAAGGAATTAGAACCGACAAAGAGTTTTATCGATTTTTTATTTTTCGTTTCGTTCTTTCCGCAATTAGTTGCCGGACCCATTGTAAGAGCGAGTGATTTTATACCACAGATTTATCAAAAATTAAATCTAACCAAAGAAGATTTTAATAAGGCATTATTTTTAATTATTGGTGGATTAATCAAAAAAGCAGTTATATCCGATTATATTTCGGTCAATTTTGTAGATCGTGTTTTTGATGCACCAAATAGTTACACAGCATTTGAAAACTTGATGGCTTCGTATGGATATGCCATTCAAATTTATTGTGACTTTTCAGGGTATTCCGATATGGCAATTGGATTAGCTTTGCTTATGGGATTCACCTTGCCACCCAACTTTTTAACGCCATATAAATCGGCTTC
>JACXVH010000219.1 GCA_014763515.1 Flavobacteriaceae bacterium | reverse complement strand
GGAACAACTCAACAAGAAGCTATAAATTATGGAAATACTTTGCATGAAATTATGGCTTTAATTTATTGCAAGACTGATGTTGAAGCAGCTTTAGAAAAAGTTGTAGAAAATGGAGTAATAACTGTAAATGAATCCAAAACTTTTAGAAAAACAATTCAAGAAATTATTAATCATCAAGAATTAGTGATTTTTTTTGACGGAAAAAATAAGGTCTTAAATGAGCAATTAATTTTAGATTCCGAATTTGGTAACCTAAAACCAGATAAAATTGTGATTCAAGGAAACAACATTTTAATTCTTGATTATAAAACAGGAGAATTTTCAGATAATCACAAAAAACAAATAGAAAAATACACATTAACATTGCAAAAAATGAATTATAGCGTTATAAAAAAAGTATTAGTATATACAAATCAATCAATACAAGTAGTACTTTTGTAAAAACAAAACTAAATTATGTACGGAAAAATTAAACAACATTTACAACAAGAAATAGAAACCATCAAAGAAAATGGTCTTTATAAAAAAGAACGTATTATAACCTCGCCACAAGGTGCAGAAATTACTATTTCTACAGGAGAAACAGTTTTAAATTTTTGTGCTAATAATTATTTAGGATTGTCATCTCATCCAGAAGTTGTTCAGGCAGCAAAAGATGCTTTGGATACTCATGGTTTCGGAATGTCTTCGGTGCGTTTTATTTGTGGTACACAAGATATACATAAAGAATTAGAGCAGAAGATTGCTAATTTCTACGGAACGGAAGATACCATATTATATGCTGCAGCTTTTGACGCCAATGGTGGTGTTTTTGAACCTTTATTAGGAGAAGAAGATTGTATTATTTCTGATAGTTTAAATCACGCATCAATTATTGATGGCGTTCGTTTGTGTAAAGCGGCTCGCTATCGTTATCAAAATAATGACATGGCCGATTTAGAAGCACAATTAATAGCTGCTTCAGAAAAAGGTCATCGTTTCAAATTGATTGTTACAGATGGAGTTTTTTCTATGGACGGTTTAGTAGCTCCATTGGATAAAATTTGCGATTTAGCAGATAAATATGATGCCATGGTAATGGTAGATGAATGCCATGCTGCTGGTTTTATTGGCGCAACAGGAAAAGGAACATTAGAAGCTAAAGGTGTAATGGGTAGGGTAGATATTATTACTGGTACACTTGGAAAAGCTTTAGGAGGAGCGATGGGAGGATATACAACTGCTAAAAAAGAAGTTATTGAAATTTTACGCCAACGTTCGCGTCCATATTTATTCTCAAATTCTCTTGCACCTTCAATTGTTGGAGCTTCATTAAAAGTTTTTGAATTATTAGAAAAAGATACTTCGCTACGTGATAAATTAGAGTGGAATACAAACTATTTCAAGGAAGGAATGAAAAAAGCAGGTTTCGATATTATAGATGGTGATTCTGCAATTGTGCCTGTAATGTTATATGATGCTAAGCTTTCTCAAGTAATGGCAGATGAACTATTAAAGAAAGGAGTTTATGTAATTGGATTCTTCTATCCAGTTGTGCCTCAAGGTAAAGCTAGAATTAGAGTACAATTATCGGCTGCTCATGAAAAAGAACACTTGGATAAAGCTATAAGTGCATTTACTGAAGTTGGTAAAATGTTAAAAGTCATAAATTAAATTCACTCTTGTTGTATAATTTTTAACAAAACTTTTTTGATTTAAAAAAAAATACTACATTTGTGCTAATTATAACGCATTGTAATTAAATTTAGTAAAGTATGAAACAACTTAAATTTTTTGCTGCTGCTTTAATGTTTGCTGGTTTTACTGCGCAAGCTCAAGATAGCAACAACCCATGGGCAGTATCGTTTGGTGTAAACGGTGTTGACACAAAAATTAGTGCTGAAGGTAATGATAAACCAAATTTTATTCAATTAGCTAATGCTAATGATAATTGGAACATTTTACCATCGGTGTCTTATTTAACTGTATCAAGATATGTTGGTGACGGATTCTCTTTTGGTTTAACAGGATCAGTTAACAAAATCAACAGATGGATTGATAGAGTTCCAGGAACTGAATCTACTGATATGGTTTACAATCCTGGAGATTTAGCTTACTACGGTGTAGATGCTGCTGTTAAGTATAGCTTCTTAGAAATGATTGGAGCTAAATGGTTAGATCCTTCATTACATTTAGGTGGTGGTTACCAATTTGTTGGAGATGCTTCAGCTGGTACTGTAAATGGTGGTGCTGGTTTAACATTATGGTTTACTGAGCAAGTAGGTCTTAATTTTACAACTACTTACAAGCACTCATTTGATGACAATAGAATGCCAAATTTAGACGTTCCTACTCATTTCCAACACATGTTAGGTCTTACTTTCAAATTTGGTGGTAAAGATACGGACGGTGATGGTATTTATGACAAAGATGATGCATGTCTTGAAACTCCTGGTTTAGTTGAGTTCATGGGATGTCCAGATACTGATGCTGACGGAATCGCTGATAAAGATGATTCTTGTCCAGATGTAGCTGGTTTAAAAGAATTTAATGGTTGTCCTGATACTGATGGTGACGGAATCATTGATTCAGAAGATGCTTGTCCTGAAGTAGCTGGTACTAAAATCATGAATGGTTGTCCTGATACTGATGGTGACGGTGTTGCTGATAAAGATGACAACTGTCCTCAAGTTAAAGGTCCAAAAGAAAACGCTGGTTGTCCTTGGCCTGATACTGATGGAGATGGTGTAAACGATAAAGATGATAAATGTCCTACTGTTGCTGGTACAGTAGCTAACAATGGTTGTCC
>JACXVH010000218.1 GCA_014763515.1 Flavobacteriaceae bacterium | reverse complement strand
ATTTGCAACGAATGTAAACGATAATTGGTAAATACATACCAAAGCAAAAATAACTGCGAAAAACTTAATTAATCCTCTATTCTGCATTACTACTTAAATATTAATTATTCTCTTTTTTTATTAAAACGGACAAATATATAATTTACAATAGGATTAACCAATTTTATTGTAAAATAAAATTGGTTTTTTAGCATTTTTAATTATACTATATGCACAAAAAAACTGTCAAATTACTTTGACAGTTTTATTTCAAATTATAACTCATTAAAGTACAGTACTTAATGCTTCATTCATATTTCTAACAGCATCAGCACTCTTAGCAAATAATTCTTTTTCAGCATCATTTAATTGTACATCTACAATTTGTTCAATACCATTTTTACCAATAATACAAGGCACTCCTATGCAAATATCATTTTGTCCATATTCTCCTTCTAATAAAACAGAACAAGGAATCATTCTTTTTTGATCATTTAGAATTGAGTCTACTAAATAAGCAACTGAAGCTCCTGGTGCATACCATGCTGAAGTTCCTAATAATTTTGTTAATGTTGCCCCTCCTACCATAGTATCTGCAGCAACTTTATCTAATTCCTCTTGTGATAAGAAATTAGATACTGGAGAACCATTATAAGAAGCCAATCTTGTTAAAGGAATCATTGTTGTATCACCATGACCACCAATTACCATTCCTTGTACATCGTTAGAAGGTCTATTTAATGCTTGAGATAAATAGTATTTAAAACGAGAACTATCTAATGCTCCACCCATACCAATAACTCTGTTTTTTGGTAAACCTGTAGCTTTTAAAGTTAAGTAAGTCATTGTATCCATTGGATTCGAAACAACAACAATAATAGCATTAGGCGAATGAGCTAATACATTATCAGCAACAGATTTTACAATTCCAGCATTGATACCAATTAACTCCTCACGAGTCATACCTGGTTTTCTTGGAATACCCGATGTAATTACCACTACATCACTTCCTGCTGTTTTAGAATAATCGTTTGTACTACCCGATACTCTTGTATTAAATCCTGTTGTAGTAGCACATTGCATGATATCCATAGCTTTACCTTCAGCAAAACCTTCTTTAATGTCTAACAATACTACTTCGCTTGCAATTCCTCTGTACGAAATAACGTCTGCACATGTTGCACCTACATTACCAGCACCAACTATAGTTACTTTCATTATGTAAAATTTAAATTATTTATTAATTGTATAATTCATTCCAATATTGTGGTTTACAAATTTACCAAAGAAAATGAGCTTTTTATAAAAAATACTCTAAAAAAATGCTTAAATAATATACAAAAAAGAAAGGTGTCGATAAACGACACCTTTTCTTTTATATTTTATGCATCTATTTTAGCATAGGCAGCATTTTTCTCAATAAATTCTCTACGAGGTGGCACTTCATCTCCCATTAACATGGAGAAAACTCTATCAGCTTCAGATAAGCTATCAATAGTAACTTGACGAAGCGTTCTGAACTCAGGATTTAATGTAGTTTCCCATAACTGTTCAGCATTCATCTCTCCAAGACCTTTATAACGTTGAATGTTTGCTCCTCCACCATATTCAGTAGAAATTTGATCGCGTTGCTCATCATTCCAAGCATACGCTTTCTTGTTTCCTTTTTTAACTAAATATAAAGGTGGTTGCGCTATATATACGTGTCCTCCTTCAATAAGTTCTTTCATATAACGGAAGAAGAACGTTAAAATTAAAGTTGAAATGTGAGAACCATCGACATCGGCATCACACATGATTACTACTTTATGATAACGTAATTTTGATAAATTCAACGCCTTACTATCTTCTTCTGTACCTACTGTAACACCTAAAGCAGTAAAAATATTTCGAATCTCTTCGTTTTCAAATACTTTATGTTGCATTGCTTTTTCCACGTTCAAAATCTTACCTCGTAAAGGTAAAATAGCTTGGAAAAATCTATCGCGTCCTTGTTTTGCAGTTCCACCCGCCGAGTCTCCCTCGACAAGGAAAATTTCGCATTTTTCTGGATCTTGCTCAGAACAATCTGATAATTTACCTGGCAATCCACCACCGCCCATTACGGTTTTGCGTTGCACCATTTCACGCGCCTTTTTTGCAGCGTGACGGGCTTGAGCAGCTAAAATTACTTTTTGAACGATTGTTTTAGCATCATTTGGATTTTCTTCCAAATAATTCTCTAACATTTCTGCAACCGCTTGCGAAACTGGAGAAACAACCTCTCTATTTCCTAATTTCGTTTTGGTTTGACCTTCGAATTGAGGTTCTGCAACTTTTACAGAAATAATAGCTGTTAACCCTTCACGGAAATCATCTCCTGAAATTTCAAATTTTAATTTATCTAATAAACCTGAAGCGTCAGCATATTTTTTTAAGGTACGCGTTAATCCCATACGGAAACCTTGTAAATGCGTTCCTCCTTCGTGAGTATTAATATTATTTACGTAAGAAAATATATTTTCTGAATAACTATCGTTATAAATTAAAGCTACTTCAACAGGAATTTCGCCTTTATCATTTTCCATAGAAATAACATGACCGATAATTGGTACACGATTTCCATCTAAAAACTTAACGAATTCTTTTAATTTATTTAAGAAAGATAACTCGCGTAAACGAGCTGCTAAAGTATCATATGAATAAACAAGAGTTTGAGTAAAAATTGTACCATCTGGTTTAAAAGTAACAATTGTTCCTCTTTTGTCAGTTGTACCAACTTGTTTTACAGGATATTGAGCTTTCCCTCTTTCGTATTCTTGTTCCCAGATTTTTCCATCACGGTGAACAGTCGCTTTTAAATGATCTGAAAGTGCATTAACACACGAAACTCCAACCCCGTGTAAACCTCCTGATACTTTATAAGAATCTTTATCGAATTTACCTCCTGCACCAATTTTAGTCATTACAACTTCTAATGCAGAAACGCCTTCTTTTTTATGAATATCTACAGGAATACCACGACCATTATCTTCAACTGTAATGGAATTATCCTCATTTATAGTAACTTTTATCGTATCACAATGTCCAGCCAATGCCTCATCGATAGAGTTATCAACCACCTCATAAACTAAGTGATGCAAACCTCTAACACCAGTATCTCCAATATACATGGAAGGACGCATACGTACGTGCTCCATTCCTTCTAAAGCCTGAATACTGTCAGCCGAATAGCCATTTTTCTTTACTTCTTCACTCATATTTAATTGCTTATAATATCAACTTTTGTTAACAAACAAATATAACTAATTACATATTGAAAAGTAAAAAAATGAGCATAAAAAACCTTAAAGTTATCAACATTTGTTAATTTCTTGAAAGTCTCTTAAATCGATTAAAAATAGCCTTAAATTAAATTTTGACTTGTTTTTTACTTCTTGCCAAAATGATTTTTTGCAAAAGTGTCTTAAAATCCATTATTTTAATCCGTTTTTTTAACACTTTACATCATTAAGATAAAAAAGAGGCTTTAATAAGCCTTTTGCTACTGCTCTACCAGAAGGATCATTTAAGTTTTTAAACGCCTCATCCCATTCAAGTGCCACTTTTGTACTGCAAGCTACGCTTGCTTCTTGTGGAACACTTAAAGCGGCTGCATCGCTTGAAAAATGTTCAGTAAATATTGAACGATAGTAATATTCTTCTTTTGAAGTTGGTGTTTGAATTGGGAATCTAAATTTTGCATTCGCCAATTGTTCATCAGAAACTTCTTTAGCGACAACTTCTTTTAAAGTATCAATCCAACTGTATCCTACGCCATCACTAAATTGTTCTTTTTGACGCCACGCAACACTTTCAGGCAACATTTCTTCAAAAGCTTTACGCAATACCCATTTTTCCATTCTTTCGCCATTAATCATCTTATCTTGTGGATTAATACGCATGGCAACATCCATAAATTCTTTATCTAAAAATGGAACACGTCCTTCAATTCCCCAAGCAGCTAAACTTTTGTTGGCACGCAAACAATCGTACATGTGTAATTTACTTAACTTACGAACGGTTTCTTCGTGAAATTCTCTAGCATTTGGCGCTTTATGAAAATATAAATAACCACCAAACAATTCATCTGAACCTTCACCAGAAAGCACCATTTTAATTCCCATCGATTTAATTACACGCGCCATTAAATACATAGGCGTTGAAGCACGAATTGTTGTTACATCGTATGTTTCTATATTATATATTACATCGCGAATGGCATCTAAACCTTCTTGAATGGTGAATTTAATTTCGTGGTGAATGGTTCCAATATGATCGGCTACTTTTTTTGCTGCAGCTAAGTCTGGAGAACCTTCTAAACCAACAGCAAAAGAATGTAATTGCGGGTACCAAGCTTCAGATTTATCATCATTTTCA
>JACXVH010000217.1 GCA_014763515.1 Flavobacteriaceae bacterium | reverse complement strand
GACCGTTATGCACAATGCTACGAGCTAACGTACTAACATCAACGAATAGACAAAAATCAACAAAAAACAATCTCACTCAAATATAAAAATTGTAACTTTGTGAAATGGTACAAAAAGAGAAATTAACGATAGAAAAATTAATAGAGGAAGCTCAATTATTCTGTGTGGAACAATCTAAATTCCAGCATAAGGAACTCTATGGTGTAACAGACGGAAAAGCAGTAGGAACACTTATTGAACATAAATTTCAATCACACTTAAATGAAAAATACGAAGTTTTAGTTGGTTCTTCTGCGAGAGGAATAGACTTGCCTTCGGAAGATATTCAAACAGACATAAAAGTAACTTCCATAAAGCAACCGCAATCATCTTGTCCTTTCAAAGATGCTAAACAAAAGATTTTTGGACTTGGTTACAACCTTCTTGTTTTCGTTTATGACAAAACAGACGACCCTACAACACAAACGGCAATTTTAAATTTTGTAAGTTGCTCATTTGTACATAAAGAACGTACAGCGGATTATACAACAACATATCGTTTGCGTGAAATGGTAAAAGATGGTGCAAATGAAGCCGACATAATTGCTTATTTGCAAGATAAAAATATTCCTGCGGACGAAATTACGTTATCAAAAGTTGCTGAACAGATTTTACAAACACCACCCGAACAAGGCTATTTAACAATTTCTAACGCTTTACAATGGCGGTTACAATATCAACGAATTGTTGACTTGGCAGACGACATTCAAGGTATTGAAAAAATTATAAGTTACAATAAACCACAATAATGAAAGTATTTGAAGCAAATATCACTCATCAAGTATCAGATTATTTAAACGATATTCTGAAAAATGTTGTGACTATTGAAAAGGCTAATCAAAAAATGTGTAAAGCCTTCGGCTTTATACATTTTTTTGATAATGAGGAAGATTTGCAAATACTCAAAGAAACTATTTCAATTTCTCAAAATATTGTATCAGAACCAGACAGAGCCGAATATGGCGATTTTCAAACCAATACAGATTTAGCGAATAAAGTTGCTCTTCATCTGACAACAAAAAATGTTTCACCAGAAATTGTCATTGAACCAACTTGTGGGAAAGGTAATTTTATTGTTGCTTCATTAAAGCAATTCGATAGCATTAAAAAAGTTTTCGGTATTGAGATTTACAAACCTTACGTTTGGGAAAGTAAATTCAATATCATTGATTTTTATATTAATAATCCAACCGAAAACAAACCCGAAATTTTAATTATTCATAATAGCGTTTTTGACTTTGATTTTAAAACTATTGCCAAAGAAAATGGCACAAAAGAGATTTTAATTATTGGTAATCCGCCATGGGTAACAAATTCAAAATTAGGCAGTTTAAATTCATCTAATTTACCAAAAAAAACAAATTTCAAAAACCACAACGGATTAGATGCAATGACAGGAAAAGGCAATTTTGACATTGCTGAATACATTACTTTGATGATGATTGAAACTTTTCAACATCAAAAAGGAAATATTGCTTTGTTGGTTAAAAACACAGTTATTAAAAATATTGTCTTTGACCAATTTTCAAAAAAATATAATATTTCTGAAATTGAAAAATATTGCATTGACAGTAAAAAAGAATTTAATGTTTCTGTAGAAGCATCATTATTTTATTGCAAATTAAATTCTAATCCGTTCTTTGAATGTGCTGAGTTTGATTTTTACAATAATTCAAAAGCAAAACTGAATTTTGGTTGGTTGTCTGATAAATTTGTTTCAAACATTGACACCTATTCCAATGCTGAACAAATAGACGGAAAATGCCCATTTGAGTGGCGACAAGGTATAAAACACGATTGTTCTTCAATAATGGAACTGGACAAAGTGAACGGGCATTTTGTAAACGGACTAAAAGAAGAAATTAAATTAGAAAGTGATTTGGTTTATGGTATTTTAAAAAGTTCTGACTTAAAAAATACAGTCATAAAAGAAACGAGAAAACATACGATTATTACACAAAAAAAAGTTGGGCAAGAAACCAATTATATAAAGTACGATTTTCCAAAAACTTTTCAATATTTAAGCGAACATCAAGATGCTTTTAATGCGAGAAAGTCTAGTATTTATAACAACAAACCGCCTTTTTCCATTTTTGGTATAGGTGATTATTCGTTTAAACCATACAAAGTTGCCATTTCGGGTCTTTATAAGACTTTTCATTTTACGCTTGTTTTACCACAAAACGAAAAACCAGTAATGCTAGATGACACTTGTTATATGCTAGGTTTTGACAAATTAGAATTTGCAGTTTACTCGTTGATACTTTTAAATTCTGTAACAACTGTTCAACTTTTGCAATCTATAACTTTTGCAGACGCAAAACGAACTTTTACAAAAGACGTTTTAATGCGTATTGACCTTTTAGAGTTATCTCAAATAATTGACAAATCAGAATTACAAAAAGAACTAAATTATTTAAATGAAATATACAATTTCAATTTGACTTTGGATTTGTGGTATGACTTTATAAACGAAATGAAACCAATTAAAAATGGACAAATGGAATTATTTGCATAGAACAAAAAAGCACTGTGCATAACAGCAGTTTGGCAAAATGGCGGGTTCAGTGCTATAATGAACATTTGGTTTTCAAATTAACATTAGTACCAAAATGAAAGTAAGTGCTTCTAAATCCGCCACTTCGCCAAGCTGCAAAACATTAACTACAACGTGATTTTACTTCGTAAAAAACCAATTGGAACGTTATCTTTCGCACGTTCATAAAAATAGTTTAGAAAGCTTTAGTTATGTTTTGCTT
>JACXVH010000216.1 GCA_014763515.1 Flavobacteriaceae bacterium | reverse complement strand
CCTTAATCAGTTCTTAACTATTTTTGAAAAAAGGGTTCAACTTTAATTAAAAAGTCAAACCCCATTATTATTAACTTACACACTTTTTAGGATAGTGTCAAAAAATACCAACTATCAATAATATCATTCCTATAATTTTTGTAGTTTTCATAACATTGATCTTTAGTGTTAATAATATTCAAAATTATGAATAACATGATTTTTATACATTACATGGTTTTGAGAGATCGTTACAAAATTTTAGTATTTTCAATTTGAATTTGAAGCAACTTATAAATTATATTCTCCATCTACATAAAACCAGTTTCCATTTTCTATTTTAAATGTTGAATGTTCGAAATGTATTTGAGCGTTTAAAATCTCATCTAAATAATATGCTTTAAAAGTAACAGTTGTTTCTGTGGTGTTTAAAACTTCTAATTTTATCCAAGTATTAGCTTTACTCCAAGTTAAAATATCTTTTTTATTATGAAGTCTGCGTTTTGAAATATGAGTAGTATTTATTAAATAATCAGTAGCAGCAGTAGCAAAAGCACTGTATCGCGATCGCATCAAAGTTTCAGCAGTTGGTGCTTTTTTTATTCCTTTAATATAAGGCTTACAACAACTGTCAAATGGAAGTGAATTTCCACAATAGCAATTTGACATAAATTACGTTTTTGATTCGTTAAATCTCTTTACAATTTCTTTTAATTTTTCGGTACGAGCATTCTTTTTTGCTTTTTCTTTTGCTTGCTTTTTGTGTAATTTGTCGTTATGTGCTTTAATGTTTTTTGGATTATTTCTTCCCATTTTTATTTACTTTTTAAAGTAATTCAAATGTACAAAAAAATACTTTTTAAAATTTTGGCACAAGAATTGGATATATATTATAAGTAACAATTTAAAAACGAAAAATTATGAAAAAATTTTATTCAATATTAGCGTTTATCGGGATGATTTCGTTAACAAGTTGTACAGTAGAAGAAACACGTGTTTCAGATAATGGATATGATAGTGATACCATTAGTGAGGTTTGGGAATTTAATAAAGATTTTTATGCCGGAAATGGTTTTAGTGTTTTTTTAGATTTTCCTCATCAAATTTATGCTTCCGATATGGTATTAGTATACCATTTGTATGATGTTGTAAATGGTTCTGATTTTTGGAGATTAATGCCACAAACATACTATTTCAATGGTGGTGGCGAGTTAAACTATAATTTTGATTTTACGACTTATGATGCTAATATCTTTTTAGAAGCTAATTTCGATTTAAATGCTTTAGATCCAAGTTGGACGCAAAATCAGATATTTCGAGTTATGGTAATTCCAGGTTATTTTGGAAATAAAATGGCAACGCCAGTTGACTTTAATGATTATAAAGCCGTAACAAATTATTATGATATAAAAGAAAAAGATATTGTGAAAATTTCGCAATAATTGGTTGGAGTTTGGTTTTAAAAAGGCAGTTAAATAAACTGCCTTTTTTATTATAGTTTACTCATTTTTAGATATCCAATGTGTATTTCATCTGCAGGGCCAACATTTGGCAAAATTTTCAAAGCAAATTTTGATTTAAATTTTTCTAAAAGTATTTCCTCTATGTTATAAACTTCATCGATATCAACACCATATTGGTCGTCAATATGTGATGTGGCCTCAGTAAAACTAAACTCTTTATAAAACTTACTTTGTTTAGCTTTTTTTATAGCATCGCTTTTTGAAATTGCTACTATTAATAATTTATGATGAAATTCTTCAAATTGTTTTGGTTGATAACCACCCAAATTAATGAAAAATAATTTTAAAGGATTTTCTTTGAATTCATTTCTAGAGATTACTTCTATTTGATAATCATCTACTTGTGTTACTTCTTGCCATGCATCTATATGTAATTGTCTTTCAGCTTCTGGCCAAAAATCATATATATCAGTTTTAAGTTCAGAAAGGGTAGGTGCAATTCCAAAAAAAATGTCGTGTTGCTCTGTAATACGCCCTTTTGGAGTACAACCCAGCATAATCATGTGTAATTTTTCAATTTCCATAGTGTAAAAATAATAAAAAATAAATTATACCCTATTTTTTTAGGGGTGTTTTATTAAATATTTTTCATTTTTTGTATATTTGCAATGAAAAATTAAGGGTATTAATTTAAAAGAAAATATTTTCATGGCAACACTTCGCTTTCAAGCACTAGCAGAAACAGCAACAAGAAAAACAGTTTCAGTTGAAAAATTAGACAAAAAATCAGTGATTTTTGGTAGCAATGTTTTTAATGATAAAGCAATGCGACAATATTTAACTCCAGATGCTTATAAGGCAGTAAAAAACGCAACACAATATGGTACAAAAATTGACCGTAATGTTGCTGAATATGTTGCAATGGGTATGAAAGAGTGGGCACTTTCTAAAGGTGTAACGCACTACACGCACTGGTTTCAACCATTAACTGGAACTACAGCAGAAAAGCACGACGCATTCTTTGAAACTTCTTTTGATGGAAATGATCCAGTTGAAAAATTTGGTGGAAGTCAATTAGTACAACAAGAACCAGATGCTTCTTCTTTCCCAAACGGCGGAATTAGAAATACTTTCGAAGCTCGTGGATATACAGCTTGGGACCCAACATCTCCAGCATTTATCTATGGAACAACTTTATGTATTCCTACAATTTTCGTTTCTTATACAGGTGAAGCTTTAGATAATAAAACGCCTTTATTAAGAGCATTAAATTCAATTGATGAGGCAGCTACTGCAGTTGCTAAATATTTTGACAAAAACGTTAAAAAAGTAACTCCAACATTAGGTTGGGAACAA
>JACXVH010000215.1 GCA_014763515.1 Flavobacteriaceae bacterium | reverse complement strand
AACTTAACAAGTGACGAAATTCAGTTAGAAATGTCTATGCCAAATAGAGCTGGTATTTTAACTCCAGTTGATGGATTAGACGAAGGTGAAACAGTTACGATGCTTGTTATGCCTGTTATGTTGAGCAACTAATTTTTAGTTTACAGCGAACGGTTTTCAGTTAACAGAATCTGTAAAGCTTATACCGCCGTAACTTAAGAACTATAACCAACCCTTAACCTAAAAACCGTAAGAACTATAAAGTAATTACGGTTTTTTATTTGTAATTTCTTTTTATTGTTTAGTTTATTGTTGATGGTTTGTGGTTAATTATTAGATTCTAAATTCTAAATTCTAAATTCTAAATTCTAAATTCTAAATTTCAACTGCGTGAAGGATGGAAACGGTATCCTTTTTTGACATCTCGACTCGGCTCGATGTGACAAAAAAGATAAAGTGGACAGCCTGACCGAATAAAATGAGGGCACGCTCAAAACATAACTTTTGTATCTTTGCAAACGAATAAAATAAAACTTATGATTTTACAGGAAACTATTGTTGCTTTAGCTACGCCTTCAGGTGCTGGTGCCATTGCTGTTATTCGTCTTTCAGGTAAAGACGCTATTAGTATTGCTTCGGAAGTATTTCAATCGGTTTCTGGAAAGGATTTAATTTATTCAGCAACAAATTATTCAGTTATTGCTTCGTAAAGGAGCGAAAATGGCTCAGGCTGGTGAATTTACTTTACGTGCTTTTTTAAACGGAAAATTAGATTTATCGCAAGCGGAAGCTGTTGCCGATTTGATTGCGAGTGATAATGAAGCTTCTCATCAAATTGCGATGCAGCAAATGCGTGGCGGTTTTAGTAATGAAATTGCCAAATTGCGTGAGGAATTATTGAATTTTGCTTCGCTAATTGAGTTGGAGCTCGATTTTAGTGAAGAAGATGTAGAATTTGCAGATAGAACTGCTTTTAACGATTTATTAAACCGAATTGAGTTCGTTTTAAAACGATTGATTGATTCGTTTGCTGTAGGTAATGTGATTAAAAACGGAATTCCGGTAGCGATTGTGGGTGAACCTAACGTTGGAAAATCGACTTTATTAAATGCGTTATTAAACGAAGAACGAGCGATTGTAAGTGATATTGCTGGAACTACGCGTGATACTATTGAAGACGAATTGGTAATTAACGGAATTGGTTTCCGATTTATTGATACAGCGGGTATTCGTGATACACAAGACCATGTGGAAAGCATTGGTATTAAAAAAACGTTTGAGAAGATAGAACAAGCGCAGGTTATAATTCTTTTGCTTGATGCAAAAGAATTAAAAGTTTCAGGTTTAAAGTTTCAGGTTGAAATTGAAAAAATCAAGAACAAATTTCCTCTTAAACCTCTTTTTATTATCCTAAACAAAGTTGATTTACTTACTACAGATGAAGTTGAAACGATTCGTCAAGAACTTGAAACCTTAAACTTGAAACTGATAACAATTTCTGCCAAACAGAAAATTGGTATTGATGAATTAAAAAACACTTTGCTTTCGTTTGTAAATACTGGTGCTTTACGCAATAACGAAACAATTGTTACGAATACACGTCATTATGATTCTTTACTAAAAGCCTTAGAGGAAATTCAAAAAGTTAAATGGGGATTAGATGCGGGTATTTCTTCTGATTTAATGGCAATTGATATTCGCTCTGCTTTACACTATTTTGGAGAGATTACGGGGGAAGTTACTAACGACGAGCTTTTAGGAAATATTTTTGCGAATTTTTGTATTGGAAAATAGAAAGAAAATTCTTACTTTTTTTATAATATGTAAATTACAACTTTATCATCTATAGATTGGCAACATTTTTGCAATATATAAACAAATTTGTTTACAATTGTACTATGAGTTTTCAATTAGAAAAATATAAAGGTATTCATCCAGGAATCATTTTAGAGCGTTTATTAGCTAAAAAAAAGATTTCTCAACGTCCTTTTGCCCTGTCTATTGTAGAACATCCACAAACCATTAATGCTATTACAAAAGGAAGAAGAAGCCTTAATACTGCATTAGCTTTAAAAATAGAAACTGCTCTAGGTTTAGAAGAAGGTTCATTGGCATTTCTTCAAACCTATTATGAAATTGCTCAAGAAAAAAAGAAAGCACTTCGCACTCCTAACCTATCCAATTTACGAAAATCACTTTTTTGGGATACTGATATTTCTAAAATTAATTGGGACAAACAATATAGAGCTATTATTCAACGTGTTTATGAAAGAGGAAATGAGACTGAAAAAAAGGAATTAGAAGTCTTTTATGGAGAAGATAAAATTAAAACAGCTCTTCGTAATACCAGAAGAAAACCTTATACTATTATGAAGAAGTGATTTTCAATTCTCCAAATATGCCCATACAAAATTATGAAGGTTAACATCTCCATTAAAAGTAATAAAATTTGCTCTAAATGCATTGTTGATTTGATTTTTCATTTATTAAAAAAGATATGTTCTCAACAAAGAAAAAGAAATACTCTACAATTAATGAAATTGGAAACTCAAATACTACTCAAACAATCTATATAGGGAAAGAGCCATTTAAACTAAGACTTTATAACAAAGGTTTAGAACTTAAAAAATCAAAAAAGTTTGAGCTTATGAATGAGTACTTTTTAAATAATGACTTTGATTTAGAACAGCCTATATTTAATGTAGAGTTTCAAATGCATAGAACACATCTAAGGCTTTACTCTGTATCAACCCTAGATGAACTATTAAAAAATATAAAAAACCTTTTTCAAGAGGCTATGGATGAGATAAGACTTTTAGATACTGAATCTATTTCCCCAAAGAACCTAAAGAATAATAAGTATCAAGCTAAAACTCATTTTATATGGGAAGATATAAAACAAAACTTTGATTTAAAAAATTTTTTACAATCATCTTTACCACTAGAAAGATTAAAAAGAAAAATATCTATTTATAGTGATGAGAAGTTTGAGTTTGAATGTATAGCTTTATTTAGAAAAGCTCATATCAATAATTTATATTTTGATATGGAGTATCTAGAAGAGTTCTTTAAAAAAGCAAAAGAGTCTTTAACTAAAACAATAACTACAAAAGAGATAAAAAAAGATTACATTGATATAGATGTAATTTATCAAGATGGCAAAAAAGAGAAACTAAGACAATTTAATGATGGAAAAACCATTACACCAGTTTCTACTGTATCAGTTAAAGAGTTAAATGATTATGATTTACATATTTATTTAGAAAAAACTTTAGAGAATCAACATAAATCAATAAAAGATAAACATATTTATGAAGTTGCATTAAAAGAAGCTCTTAAGAGAGGATTGATTCCAGATATTAAAAGTGGTGAAGCAAGTTCAAAGGGTAACCCATGATTTGTTTAACTAAATCTTTTGATTCTTTTTTAAAAAGAATATACAGTAATGAGGGTTTAACCCCTCTCCTAAATAGATAAAGTATATTAA
>JACXVH010000214.1 GCA_014763515.1 Flavobacteriaceae bacterium | reverse complement strand
CAAAATATTCCATTTGGAGTTTTTATAACTAAAAATAATGATATTACGATTGGAACTAGAATTGGGGAAACCGCAATAGATATGGGAGCACTTCAACGTCTTGGATATTTTAATGGAATAGAATTAACAGACGACATGTTCATGCAAGATACGCTTAATGATTTTATTTCTGATGGAAAGAAAACATGGCGACTTGTTAGAAATAGATTAGCCGAACTATTTGATGCAGAAAACCCTAAATTAAGAGATAACAAAGAGCATCGAGACATTATCCTTTTTGATGTTTCAGAAATTGAAATGCTTTTACCAGTACAAATTGGTGATTATACAGACTTTTACAGTAGTAAAGAACACGCAACTAATGTGGGTAAAATGTTTAGAGATCCAGAAAATGCTTTATTACCAAATTGGTTACACATTCCAGTAGGTTATCATGGTAGAAGTTCAACAATTGTACCTAGTGGAGTTCCTGTAAGAAGACCAAACGGCCAAACTTTACCTGCTGGAGAAACGCAACCAATTTTTGGTCCTTCTCGATTAGTAGATTTTGAATTAGAAACGGCTTTTATTACAACTGATGCCAACTTGATGGGAGAACCTATTCCTGTTGAAGAAGCTGAAGATTATATCTTTGGAATGGTTTTATTTAATGACTGGAGTGCACGAGATATTCAAAAATGGGAATATGTGCCACTAGGACCGTTTTTAGCAAAAAACTTTGCTTCTTCAATTTCTCCATGGATTGTTACTTTAGATGCTTTAGAGCCTTTTAGAGTAAAAAGTCCTGAGCAAAACCCAAAACCTTTCCCTTATTTACAACAAGAGGGCGAACATGCCTTTGACATTAATTTGCAGGTAGCAATACAACCAGAAAACGAAGTAGAAACTATTGTTTCAAATTCTAATTTCAAATATATGTATTGGACTATGTCGCAACAATTAGCCCACCATACTGTGAATGGTTGTCGAGTAAATTCTGGTGATATGATGGGAAGTGGAACTATTTCTGGACCTAAAGAAGATAGTTTTGGTTCGATGCTTGAATTAACTTGGGGAGGAAAAAATCCGATACAAATGAAAGACGGGAGTGAACGTAAATTTATTAATGATAACGATACCGTAATTATTCGCGGATATTGCCAAAATGATGAAGTAAGAATTGGTTTTGGTGAATGTTCATCAAAATTACTTCCTGCAGTTGAAATAAAATAGTTTTAACTTTTTATTGATATAGTAATAAGGACAATTTGAGTAAATTGTCCTTATTTTTTATCTAAAATCTTGAGTTATGAAAAAAACTACGTTTTTACTCTTCACTTTTTTTTCAAGTATACTATTTGCTCAAAAACCTTGTGAAACTAATCCTAAATACAATGAGTTTGATTTTTGGGTTGGAGATTGGACGGTTTACAACACACAAAACAAAATTGCAGGTTATAGTAAAATTTCAAAAATTTTAGAAAATTGTATTGTACTTGAAGAATGGACTTCGGCAAGTCAATTAAATAACGGAATGACATACGCAGGAAAAAGTTATAATACTTTTGATGCAAATTCTGGCGAATGGCAACAAACTTGGGTTGACAATGTTGGCGGAAGCACCGAATTTCTTCATGGTAAATATGAAAATAACGCTCTGACTTTCACAACAGATTTGTTTAAAATTGATTCGGTTAATTATGTAAAACGAAGATTAACATTTTACAATTTAGATAAAAATAAGGTTCGCCAACATGGTGAAATTTCAACTGATGAAGGCAAAACTTGGAAAACCGTATACGATTTAGAATATCGAAGAAATATTACTTTTTCTGAAAGTATTGTTACTGATTTATTTCAAAAATTAGAAAATGCTTATTCTAAAAAAGACTTTCAAACAATTTCAAAGCTTTATACCAAAAACGGAAAAATTATTGGTCCTGGAACTTTTGTTGAAAACGAAATTTCTTTAGAAAACTATTGGAAAAAATTAATTGAACTTGGCGGAAATTGGAAATTACAAACCGAAAAAATTGAAACGGTTAAAAATACATTTTGGGTTAAAGGAACCTCAACAATAACTGATAAAAGCAATAAAGTTCATAAAGTAAATTTCACTTTAATTTTAGTTCAAGAAGACAATACTTGGAAAATATTTCAAGATGCTTATTGGTAATTGGCACATATTTTGATTTTGGCTTAAAAACTAAAGATATACTCATTTCTATTTTCTAGCAATCAAAAAATTATATCTTTGCCAAAATCATCTTTTTATGAAGAAAATTACTTTATTCTTTTTATGTTACCTTACTTTAGTTGCTTGCAGTGGCGTAAAAAAAACAGAATCTTTTTTAAACACAGGAAATTACGATGCCGCAATTGATAAAGCTACAAATGCGCTTCGAACAAACAAAACTGCAAAAGGAAAACAAGACTATGTTTATCTTTTAGAAGAAGCTTTTGCAAAAGCCAAAGCAAGAGATTTGGAATCTATTAAATTGTTATCAGTTGAAAATAATCCTGCGAATTACGAACGTATTTTCAATCTTTATAATCAATTACATAATCGTCAGGAAAAAATAAAACCATTACTTCCATTGCCATTACATAATGAAGGTAGAAATGCTATTTTTCCTATGGACAATTATGCTGATAAAATTGTAGCAAGTAAAAATAATTTATCAGGTTATTTGTATTCAAATGCTATAAATTTGATGAAGTCTAACAATAAAATGGATTTTCGTCAAGCTTTTGATGATTTAAGTTATTTAGACAAATTGAATCCAAATTATAAAGATGTTCGTGCTTTAATGGATGAGGCGCAATTAAAAGGTACTGATTTTGTTCATGTTTACACTAAAAATGAAACAAATATGGTAATACCTCAGCGTTTACAAGACGA
>JACXVH010000213.1 GCA_014763515.1 Flavobacteriaceae bacterium | reverse complement strand
GCATTAATAATCGTTTCTTTTTTGTCGCCAGTTGTTGGCGGAAGCACTAAACCAGCCGCACCAGCATAAACAACAATGGCAACTTTATCTTCTTTTCGCATTTGATTAACCAAAACTTTCATCGATTCTTTTAATAACGGTAGCTTATTTTGCGAACTCATAGAGCCTGAAACATCAATTAAAAAAACGAAATTAGAGTTTGGTAAATTATCTGTTGAAATATCTTTTCCTTGTAAGCCAATTTTCAATAATTTATGATTTTCATTCCAAGGGCAATCGCTGTATTCTGTGTGAATGGCAAATGGATGATTGTCTTTTGGTTGTGAATAATTGTACTTGAAAAAATTGACCATTTCTTCTACACGAACAGCATCTTTAGGAACTTTTTGTCCGTTATTAATAAAACGGCGAATGTTAGTATAAGAAGCGTTATCAACATCAATGGAAAAGGTTGAAAGAGGTGATTGTTTCGGACTTTCGAATTCGTTTTCGATTAAAACACCATAATCTTCATTATCGTTTGATGAAATAGCGTTTTTGTCGTCATATTTTTCATGTGTAATTTGGATTCCAGTTGTGTAGCCTTGAATAGCATCATATTGAGCATTTGAATTAGGTGCAACCATCATTTTAGATTCCATTTTTATATTTTCTTTTTTTCTTTTAATGGAACTAGACTGAACAAAAACTTCATCAAGATGAGCTGCAGTAAGTTTTACATTTATTACGGTTGATTTACCAACCTTACGCGTTTCTTTTGAACCGACATAACTAAATTCTAAAATATCACCAACTTTAGCTTTTATGGTATATTTTCCATCAAAATCTGTTGTAGTTCCGGTTTTTGTTTCTTTTACAATTACATTGGCTCCAGCAACTGGACCTAAATCATCGGAAACAATTCCTGTTATGGTTTTTAACTCGTTTTTACTTGTAAATGAATGATTTACATTTTTAAAGCTTAGGAATGCAAAAAGCATAGCAATCCCTAATGAAAAGATTTTTACATTTTTCATGATAATAAAATTTATGTGATACGATTATTTTTTGTCACAATTATTCATACTGATAACTGCGACTGCGACTGAAAACTATTCCTTAGGTTTTCCGTTTTTGGTAGTTATTATGACGACACCTTTTTTTCCTTTATCACCATATAATTTCGTAGCATCTTCACCTTGATAAATCGTGGTTGAGATGATGTCTTGTTGGTTTAAAGGTGCATATGGACTTGTAGGATTTGGACCAAAAAGTTCTTTTTCAGAATATTCTTTTCCGTTGATGATGTATAAAGGTTCTTTTAAGTAAACAACAGAGTCCAATTCTGAACTATTTAATTCTTGAACTTTCATCCCTTTTTTTGCTTCGCCATCTACAACTACAAGTGGACTCAGTTTTTTAGATTGAACGGCTCTGTTTGGAACAGCACTTTCAGCTATTGTATAATTTGAAGTTCGATTGCTTTGCTCTTTTTTAGCACTTGCAACAAAAGAGTTTCCATCATTGTAATCATAAATTTCCATTGATTTATCTTCCATTATTATTTCTTCAGCTTGAATTTCTGAAATTGAAATAGCTACAGGACTTGTGTTTTTAATGTTAGTTACAACAACAGGTTTTTCTTCAATTTGCTTTTCTAAAATAGCATCAGCATTTGCTACAATATTTGGATTTACAAATTGAGTGTCTGTTTTTTCAGGTTGTTTTTCTTCTGAAATTTCTACAACAGCATTTGTAGTGTTAGACAAAATACTATCGTTTACAACAACTGAATTTTCATTGATAATTATTTCAGGTTCATTGTTGAAGAAATTATACGCAATTGTTCCAACCACTACAATAGAAGCAGCAACAGCAATTTTTTTCCATTTTGAAGATTCCGATTTTGATACTTGAGCATCTAATTTATCTTCCACTCGGTTCCAAACTTTGTCCATTCCAGAAAAGTCTGGAGTCGAACCTTTATCGGCAGCCGATTTTATTTTGTTATATAGTTTATCTTCGGTATTCATTTTACTTCGCTTTTTGATAATAGTAAGTAGTTATTAATTCTTTCAATTTACTTTTGGCAACATTTAATTGTGATTTCGATGTTCCTTCAGTAATGTTGAGTTGGTCTGCAATTTCTTTGTGACTAAAACCTTCAATTACAAACAAGCTAAAAATTGTTCGGCAACCTTCAGGAATATATTTTACTAAATTGAGTAAATCTTCTTCTTCTAAATCAGTCATTTCATCTGCTAAAGGTTGATTGGCATAAGAAACATCATCTAAATACAAATTGAAGTTGAGATTCTTTTTTAATTGGGCTAAACATTGATTGACTGTAATTTTTTTTGCCCAACCTTCAAACGCTTTAACTTCTTTTAGTTGATCTATTTTCGTAAAAATGATAAAGAATGAATCGGCCAACACTTCTTCAATTTCTTCCTCTTTTTTTAAATAACGCTTGCACAAATAGTACAACTTAGGCGCCATTAACTCATAAAGTTGCCGTTGCGCATCACGACGCTGTTTTTTACAAGCTTGTATTATTTTTTCATCCATCACAATTGGTGTTTCATATGAAAGTATTAATTACTTTTTATTGGTCATATGCAATAGCATTTTTTTTAAAGGTATTTGTTTTACAAATATTTTATAAGTTGCTATTTCTTATAAAGAGGGAAAAAAAAAGTAAAAGGTTGGGACGACCTTAAAATATTTTTTAAATTTAGTGAATATTGTCAAAAAAAGTGCCAAATGAAAAATATTGAATGCTCATCTTTAAAAGTTACTTCACCCATAAAATTGAAAGATAGACCAACTTACATTAACGTTGAAACATCGGAAAAAAAGAAAGAAAAAGAGCTTCAAAAAATTCGTGAAAAGTTAAGCAAGCTACAAGATAAAATGTATGCGCA
>JACXVH010000212.1 GCA_014763515.1 Flavobacteriaceae bacterium | reverse complement strand
ACGTGAACAATATTATCGTTATCAAAACAACGTAAAACATGAATAATTGCATTACACTCACGAATGTTTCCTAAGAATTGGTTTCCTAAACCTTCTCCTTTACTCGCTCCTTTTACTAAACCAGCAATATCTACGATATCAACTGTAGCCATTTGCACTCTTTCTGGTTTAACCAACTCCTCTAATCTTACAATTCGTGGATCGGGAACATTTACAACACCAATGTTCGGTTCAATTGTACAAAACGGGAAGTTTGCACTTTGTGCTTTAGCGTTTGACAAACAATTAAAAAGTGTGGATTTTCCTACGTTTGGCAATCCTACTATACCTGCTTTCATATTTTATTTAACTTTTAGAAGATGGAAAAAACGTATATACGTTTAGTACTATTCCTATTTTAGGAGCGCAAATATAAGGCGAATATTCGAATTATTCTATTGAGTCGTTTACTACTGATAAACTTTGAATAATTTCTTTTTCCCTATCCGTTGGTTTCAATCCAGAATCAAATTCCCAATATTCAGTAAAAACACTAGATTTTTTATTAATTAGTGATTTATCTGTAAAAATATTTTCTTTATCATATTGAAACATTTGCTTATCAAAATTGGTTACAACCATATTATTTTTTACTTCAATTTTTCTTTTTTCGCCTTTGTATTTTTTATAGAAACCAATTACCTCTTTAGAATTTGCTAAATGATAAAATCCGCTTTCATTTTTAAACACATTTTTAAACTCTAACTTATGAATTTTGGAATTTTCTTCTTCTTGTATCTTCTGCAATCGTTTGTTTGTAATAGCAGCACTAACCTCCATTATAATTTTTTGTTTGGTGTCGTACACAATATAAAAATCAGACAAAACACCTTTTGCTTCATCCATAGGTAATGCTCTAATTATTAAAAAATTCTCATTTTGAGGATATGTTTTTACTTGAAAATCGTATTGTTTTAAAGCTTTTTTAGTTAGTAATTCATCTAAATATTTGAATTGATAATAATTTTCAATTATATTGCTTAGATTGTATCCTAAAACCCCATCGTCTATATCTTCATCAAGTAATCCTACGGCTCTATTTTGTTCTATTAAAATATCAGTGGATATTTTTTTATAATCCCCATAAATTTGAAAGTTTAACAATCCATCATTAAAAAAGACATATGTATCATTCCTTTTGTAAAACTCTCTTAAATAAACTTTTAAATTTGCTGGAATAGTTATTTTCTCTCTAGAGCGATAGACCAATTGTTTTAAAATCTCTTGTGGATGCTCTTTTGTTAAAATAACCTCTTCTAGTAATTGCGTTTTACTATCTAAATAAATAATATTTATTTTCTTAGTTAAGGTTTTAGAATCAACTAAATAAGTATTGTAAGTAGAATGAGAAAATTCGAGAATAGAATGTTTTGATAATCTTACAACAGCTTCCCCATCTTCATTTGTCATAAAGCCTTGATTGGTTTTCAAGGAAGTTATTGTTACCTCATCAATAGGCATATCCGTTTCAAAATCTTTAACAATAACATTAATTGTTATTTCTTGAGAAAAAGAAATGAAAAGATTAAAAACGCAAAAAAATAGTATTATTTTTTTCATTTATATAACTATTTAAAGTAAATATAAAAAAAAGAACTGTTTTAGAAACAGTTCTTTTTTTTACACGTGAAAGATATTCTAATCGTTATGTAAAAAAGCTTGACGATTTAAAAGGGTTTCTTCCGACTCAACATGATCTTCATCAGGAACACAACAATCAACAGGGCAAACAGCCGCACACTGAGGTTCTTCATGAAAACCTTTACATTCTGTACATTTTCCAGGAACAATGTAATATACATCATCAGAAAAAGGTGTTTGTGCATCATCTGCATCAACTTCTGTTCCATCTGGTAAAACTACTTTTCCTTGTAATTTAGTTCCATCTTTCCATCTCCAATCATCAGCCCCTTCATATATTGCTGTATTTGGGCACTCAGGTTCGCAAGCACCACAATTTATACATTCGTCTGTTATTTTTATAGCCATTTTGTTAATTTAAAAATTAGAATTTAGAAATCTGAATAGATTATTCGTACCTATTTCCAAATAATATAATTAATTTTGCGGAACAAAAGTACGAAGCAAACTATTTAAAAACAAGTTACAAATGTTACAAAGTGAAATTAAATCGAGTTTTATTGATTTAGGTCTTTTTTTAAGCCAATTTGAATTCGAAAATTATCAATTGAACCCAATTGTTAAACATAATGACTTGTTTTATAATGAAATGATTGATTTAATTAGTTTATCTCAATCTCATAACGGATGGTTTACAAAAGATAATGTTTGCTTTGCTTTACAATCTTGGTCAAAAGCTCTAACTAAAGAAAACTTAGACAAATGGTTGAATTCTTACAACTTCACAACTGTACAACCCAAAAAAATAGGTTTAATTTTAGCTGGTAACATTCCATTAGTAGGTTTTCACGATTTAATTTCGGTTTTAATTAGTGGTCATAATGCTATTGTGAAACTATCCTCAAATGATCAACATTTAGTAAAATTCTTAGTAAAATACCTTATTGCATTAGATCCTAATTTTGTTCAAAAAATAACTTTTATAGAAGGAAAACTAGAAGGTTTTGATGCAGTAATTGCAACAGGCAGTAATAATACATCGCGTTATTTTGAATATTACTTTAAAGATAAACCTAACATCATTAGAAAAAACAGAAATTCAGTTGCTATTTTAACAGGAAAAGAAACAAAAGAAGAACTCGTTGCGTTAGGCGAAGATATTTTCACTTATTTTGGCTTAGGATGCAGAAATGTTTCTAAAATTTTTATTCCCGAAAACTATGACTTTAAATTGTTTTTTGAAGCCATGTTTGAATACGGCGGTATTATTCATTATGAAAAATA
>JACXVH010000211.1 GCA_014763515.1 Flavobacteriaceae bacterium | reverse complement strand
GCCACACGAATTTGCATTTCAACTAAATCCATTCCTGTAATCATTTCGGTTACGGGATGTTCTACTTGTAAACGTGTATTCATTTCTAAGAAATAGAAATTTTTATTTTCGTCTAATAAGAATTCAACGGTTCCAGCACCTAAATAATCACAAGATTGTGCTACTTTAACAGCAGCTTCACCCATTGCTTTACGAATTTCTGGTGTTAAAACAGAAGAAGGCGCTTCTTCAACTACTTTTTGATGACGACGTTGAATAGAACATTCTCTTTCAAATAAATATAAAATATTTCCATGACTATCTGCCATTATTTGAATTTCAATGTGGCGAGGCGATGTAACAAATTTTTCAATAAAAACAGAGCCATCTCCAAAGGCAGAAGTTGCTTCCGAAATTGCACGATTCATTTGCGATTCAAATTCACCTTCGTTTTCAACCACACGCATTCCTTTTCCACCACCACCAGCAGAAGCTTTAATCAAAATAGGAAAACCAATTTGTTTGGCTACTTCTTTCGCTTTAGCTACATCAGTAATGGCTTCGTCTAAACCAGGAACCATAGGAATATCAAATTCTTTAACTGCATCTTTAGCGGCTAATTTGCTTCCCATGATTTTCATTGCCTTCGATTTAGGACCAATGAATGTGATATTATTTTTTTCTGCTAATTCAGCAAAATCTGAGTTTTCACTTAAAAATCCGTAGCCTGGGTGAATTCCATCTACGTTAAGTTCTTTACAAACTTCGATGATTTTATCTCCTCTTAAATACGATTGGTTAGAAGGTGCTTCTCCAATACAAACTGCTTCGTCAGCAAATTTTACATGTGGTGCATTTCTATCGGCAACCGAAAAAACAGCAACGGTTTTAATTCCCATTTTCTTGGCTGTTTTCATGACACGAAGTGCAATTTCTCCTCTATTTGCAACTAATATTTTTTTCATATTCTATTTAGATAAAAGACCATTTCATTGAAAGATGAAAGGTAATTTTTACAAAAACTTCATCTTGCTTCTAGGCTCTTGCTTCTTGCTTCTTATGTTATTCAAATTCGATTAATAATTGACCTTTTTCTACAGCAGCACCTTTTATAGCAGAAACTGATTTAATTTTTCCACTACGAGGAGAAACAATACTATTTTCCATTTTCATAGCTTCAAGTATTAATAAAGGATCATTTTCTTGTACTTCTTGCCCTTCAGATACACTTACTTCAAGAATTAAACCTGGCATAGGTGCTTTAATAGCATTTACTTGTTTTGAAGCACCAACTTCAAACCCCATTTCTTTAATCAATTGGTCTAGGGCATTTGCAATTGAAACTTCATAAAGAGTGTTGTTAATTTTAACGGTGTATTTTTTTGAAGTGAAATTAGTAGATACAATTTCTGCAAAAACAGATTGTCCGCTATGCAAAATGTGAAATTTATTTTTTGTAACACTAACTGCATCTAGATTTTGAGCAGATGTATTTGTAATTTCAAAATTAAAGTTTTCGTTAACTTTTACTTTATATGAATCACTCATGTTTAAATATTTAAGGATTGTAAAAGTAAAGAAAAGAAAACGTTTTCGTAAAATAAATAAGCAAAAAAAATGGAAAATAAATATAGTTTACAGAGAAAGTAATGCGTTTTCTTTTAATTTTTGAATAGGTTTTGAATGCCAAAATAATTCAAAATCGCCAAAAATTTCATCAAAGCTATTTTTCCAAACAGCAAGTGTTGTTTTATGAGTTGAAGTTATATGAATGTTTTTTAGTTGCTCTATTAACCAATCGCCTTTTTCTTTTTCTAAAGCTATCGAAAATGAGCTGCTTTTGGTTTCAAAATACATTATTATATTTTCAAAAACTCGTCCTTTTTTCTGTTTTTGGATGTGTTCTACTTTAGGTAAACTGCCCACAAAAATCAATCGCGCATTGGTTTTGATTTTGAAATCTTCTTCTTTTGAAATACAATCGTGTATATAATCAGGATGAATTTTTGTTCGTGGAATTTTAAAGTCGAACCAATCTTGTAAATCGTAATCAAAGCAAATTCCGTGCATATAATTGAACAACGATTTCTTCAATCCAAAACTGAATTTATCGTGATTGATTCCGGTTTTATCTTTGAATTGAATATCATTATTAGCAAACGAAATTTCTTTTACATCGGGAATTACGCCAAATTCTTGAGGATTTAACCCAACCGGACTATGAGCTGTCATGGCAAATTGATGCCAAAAACCACTCTGAAGAATCCCAAGTTCAAACATTTGGCGAACCATTTCCAAACTATCTATTGTTTCTTGAATCGTTTGCGTAGGATAACCGTACATCAAATAGGCGTGAACCATAATGCCACTTTCGGTAAAATTTCTTGTAACTTGAGCAACTTGTTCTACCGTAACACCTTTTTTAATCAATTCCAACAAACGATCAGATGCCACTTCTAATCCGCCAGAAACCGCTATACAACCCGATTCTTTTAGTAAAAAACACAAATCTCGTGTAAAGCTTTTTTCAAAACGAATATTCGTCCACCATGTCACGACTAAATTTCGACGTAAAATTTCCAAGGCCAACTCGCGCATCAATGCTGGTGGTGCTGCTTCGTCTACAAAATGAAATCCAGTTTCGCCAGTTTGAGCAATAATCTCCTCCATTCTATCCACTAAAATCTTAGCGTGAATAGGTTCGTATACTTTTATATAATCTAACGAAATATCGCAAAACGTACATTTTCCCCAATAACAGCCATGCGCCATGGTAAGTTTATTCCAACGACCATCGCTCCATAAACTGTGCATAGGATTTGCTACTTCGATTACAGAAATATATTTATCTAGTAACAAATCGGAATAATCTGGCGTACCAACTTCACTTTGTTTGTAATCGTGTAAAGTTGAATTGTTTTTATAAATAACTTG
>JACXVH010000210.1 GCA_014763515.1 Flavobacteriaceae bacterium | reverse complement strand
GATTTATTACTTTATAAAGGTCAAACTTTAATCACTACTGATGGAACAACACTACTAGGAGCTGATGACAAAGCTGGAATTACCGAAATTATGTCGGCAATGGAATATTTAATCCAACATCCAGAAATTAAACACGGAAAAATTAGAGTTGGATTTACACCAGATGAAGAAATTGGTCGTGGCGCTCATAAATTTGATGTTGAAAAATTCGGCTGTGATTGGGCTTACACTATGGATGGAAGTAAAATTGGTGAATTAGAATATGAAAATTTCAATGCTGCAGGTGCAAAAATCATTTTTAAAGGTAAAAGTGTTCATCCTGGTTATGCTAAAGGTAAAATGATTAATTCAATGCTATTAGCAAACCGTTTTATTTCATTGTTACCAGTAAATGAAGTTCCAGAAAGAACAACTGGTTATGAAGGTTTTTTCCATGTTCATACATTAGAAGGAAGTTTAGAAGAAACAACTTTAGGTTTAATCATTAGAGATCACGATAGAGCTAAATTTGAAGCACGTAAAGAATTAATACATACCATTGCTAAACAATTTAATGCTGAATATGCAAAGCAATTTGGTGAAGATATTTGTACTGCAGAAGTAAAAGATCAATACTTCAACATGCGTGAAAAAGTAGAACCTGTTTTCCATATTGTAGAAATTGCTGAAAAAGCAATGAAAGAATTAGGAATTGAGCCAATTATCAAACCTATTCGTGGTGGAACTGATGGTTCTCAATTATCATACATGGGATTACCTTGTCCGAATATTTTTGCTGGCGGACATAATTTTCACGGAAAATACGAATATGTTCCTGTGGAAAGTATGATTAAAGCAACTGAGGTTATCGTTAAAATTGCTGAATTAACAGCGCAAAAATAATTTCTTAAAATGAAAAAAAATATTTTTAGTATCATTCTTGTTTTAGCTTTCTCTTTTATAAGTTTTGGACAAGAAAAGAATCTTAAAAACATCAAACAGTTAACTTTTGGAGGTGATAATGCTGAGGCATACTTCAGTCCGAATGGAAAAAGTTTAACACTACAAATTACAAATCCTGAATTTGGTATTCAATGCGACCAAATTTACATGCTAGATTTACAGAAAGAAAATCATTCTGTAGAAGATTTACAACTTATATCAACAGGATTAGGAAGAACAACTTGTTCGTTCTTTATGCCTGATGGGAAACATATTTTATATGCATCAACACACGAAGGCGGACACGCTTGTCCTGCTCCACCTAAATCGACAGATGGAAAATATCTTTGGGCAATTTATCCTGAATTTGATATTTATGTTGCCGATTTAAACGGAAAAGTAGTTAAACAATTAACAAAAACGCCAGGTTATGATGCAGAAGCTGTAGTTTCACCTGATGGACAGAAAATTGTTTTTACCAGTACACGTAGTGGCGATTTAGAATTATGGATAATGGACATCGATGGTTCTAATTTAAAGCAATTAACTGATGGATTAGGTTATGATGGTGGCGCATTCTTTTCACACGATAGTAAAAAATTGGTTTTTCGTTCGTCTCGACCAAAAACTCCTGAAGCAATTGCTGAATACAAAGATTTGTTGAGCAAAAACTTAGTTGCCCCAACAGAAATGGAGATTTACACCATCAACATAGATGGCACAAACTTAAAACAAGTTACAAATTTAGGAAAAGCAAATTGGGCGCCTTACTTCCACCCTTCTGATAAGAAAATTATCTTTTCAAGTAATCATCATTCTACAAGAGGTTATGATTTTCAATTGTTCATGATTGATGAAGATGGGAAAAATTTACGTCAAATTACATGGGAAAGTGAATTTAATGCATTCCCAATGTTTTCTCCTGATGGAAAAAAATTAGTTTTCTCAAGTAATAGACAACAAAGCAAACCAAGAGAAACTAATGTTTTTATAGCGGATTGGGTAGATGTAGATGATAAAGAAGTTATTAACGATACTAATTTAAAAGCTCATATTAAATATTTAGCTTCAGATGAATTGGAAGGTCGTTTAACGGGTTCTATTGGTGAAGAAAAAGCAGCGAATTACATCGCTACTGAATTCAGAAAATTAGGATTAAAACCTTACGATAAAAGCTACACGCAAAAATTCAATTATAAAGTTCGATTAAACCCGCATGATAGTACAAGTGTAAAAGCTAATCATGGAATGAATGTAATTGGGGTTTTAGACAATAAAGCGAAGAAAACTATAGTAATTGGTGCGCATTATGACCATTTAGGTAGAAACGAACACAATCATTCTACAAAACCAAATTCTCACGGAGAAATTCACAATGGTGCAGACGATAATGCTTCAGGTGTAGCAGCTGTTTTAGAGTTGGCCAGAATCTTATCTGAAAATAAAACCAAAGAAAATGTAAACTATGTTTTTGCTTTATTTTCAGGTGAAGAAGATGGTTTAATTGGTTCAAAATTCATGGCAGAAACGTTAAAAGATAAATTCCCGAATGTAGTTGCTATGATTAATATGGACATGATTGGTCGTTTAAACGATAACAAAGCGTTGGTTGTTGGCGGTGTGGGTACAAGTCCAGTTTTTGAGAAAATAATCGAAAAGAACAAACCTGCTGGTTTCAATGTTACGTTAGAAAACACAGGCATTGGTCCATCAGATCATACATCATTTTACTTAAAAGATATTCCTGTATTGTTTTTCTTCACAGGAACACATATGGATTATCACAAACCAAGTGACGATGAAGATAAGATTAATTATTATGGTGTAAGAGCAATTGTTGATTATGTATTCCGTGTAAGTTCTGAGGTTTCTCAATTAAAAGAAGTTCCATTTACAAAAACTAAAGTTGAAGCAGGTAAAAAAGTACCAACTTATAAAGTAACTTTAGGAATTATGCCTGATTATACCGATTATGGAGATGGATTGCATATTGA
>JACXVH010000209.1 GCA_014763515.1 Flavobacteriaceae bacterium | reverse complement strand
GCTCCTGTACGAATCGCATAGTCGATAAGTTCATCTTTAGTAGCTGGCCAAGGTGCATCGCTTAAATAAGACGCTAGTTCTAATGTCCAATACATTTTTATCGATTTTAATTAGTGCAAAAATAATTTTTTAACTTAAAAAGTCAAGTTTTTTTTGAATTATTTTTAATATGTTTAATGAACGTTTCTGAGATTAAGTTAATTTTTTCTAGGAATCCACTTAACTTCCTCTGCACCCAAGTCGTGTGACAACTTTCGTGCCAACACAAATAAGTAGTCAGAAAGTCGGTTTAAATAAGTAAGAACAGTTTCATCTATGGGTTCTAATTCGTGTAAATGAACAGTTAAACGCTCGGCTCTTCTACATACACAACGTGCAATATGACAATATGACACAGTAGTGTGTCCGCCAGGGAGAACAAAATGCGTCATAGGAGGAAGTTCTGCATCCATTTTATCAATCTCTTGTTCAAGATATTGAATATCATTTTCTGAAATACGATTAATATTTAGTCGTTGTTGACCGTTTTTTAGTACTTCTTTTTCTGGCGGTGTAGCCAAAATGGCACCTACAGTAAAAAGCCGATCTTGAACTTCAATTAAAACGGCTTTATAAAGTGGATTTATTTCTTGGTCACGAATTAAACCAATATGTGAATTAAGTTCGTCTACAGTTCCATAGCTTTCAATGCGAATATGATGTTTTGGTACACGTGTTCCTCCAAATAGTGCAGTAGTTCCTTTATCTCCAGTTTTTGTATATACTTTCATGATTTTTATGCATTTTGTAGAAAGTTTTAAGCTTTAGGCAATTTTTTTTCAAAGATAACAAAAAGTATATGGAAAACTAAATAGCCCTGATGGAAGTGAAAATCATTTTGTTTTGTCATGTTGAGCGGATTCGAAACATCTAAATACAAAACAAAATATTGTAACGAACAGCAGGAAAATGGATAAAAAAAGTAACTGAAGAATCGCTTTAGATTCCGAAATCGAAGATTCAACGTAGTTAAACAAGTTCGGAATGACAATTATTTATTTTTTACATCAGTTTCAATCATTCCATCTCGTAAGCGAATGATGCGGTGAGCGTGAGCAGCAATATCTTCTTCGTGAGTTACTAGAATTACAGTATTTCCGTTAGCGTGAATTTCATCAAAAAGATTCATAATTTCAACAGAAGTTTTACTGTCAAGGTTTCCTGTTGGTTCATCGGCAAGAATCATTGCAGGATGATTAACTAATGCGCGTGCAACAGCAACACGTTGGCGTTGTCCACCAGATAATTGATTAGGTTTGTGATCCATACGGTCTTGAAGTCCAACTTGCGTTAAAACTTCAGTAGCTCTACTATTTCGGTCTTCTTTATTTTTTCCTGCATAAACCATAGGTAATGCAACATTGTCTAAAGCAGTTGTTCTTGGCATTAGATTAAATGTTTGAAAAACAAAACCAATTTCTTTATTTCTAATTTCGGCTAGCTCATCGTCATGCATTTTACTTACATGTTTTCCGTTTAGTACATAACTGCCTGATGTAGGGGTGTCTAAGCAACCTAAAATATTCATTAAAGTTGATTTTCCAGAACCAGAAGGCCCCATTAAAGCAACATATTCTCCTTTGTTAATGGTTAAATTTATTCCTTTTAAAACATGAACAATTTCTTCTCCTAAGGGGAAATCTCTTGTGATTCCTTTAATTTCTATGATGGGTTTTGACATAATGATAGTAAATGTAAGATTAACCGAATCTAAGAATAAGTAGAGAAACTCGGTTTTTTGTTACATTTTAATTCTAGTTTTTTGAAAAAACTTTGAAGTAAAATTACGTTTTGGATTAATGATGAAATGCTCTTTAACTTGTTCTTTTCTAAAGAAAACTATTCCCCATTGAAATGTATCTATTGTAACAGTAACTTGTGGATGATTTTTTATTTCTATCCAAGCTTCTTCCATATCTTTCGACCAATGAATATCATCGAAAATCCAAACAGTATCATTTGAAATCGTAGGTAAAAGTAGATTGAAGTATTCTAATGTTGCTTTTTTGGAATGATTGCCGTCGAAATATACCAAATCGAAGATTTGTTGTTTATTGTTTATTGTTTGTTGTTTAAAGTTGTTTAAATATGTTGAAAATTCAGTGGTAATGAATTCAATATTATTAAATTCAAACTTTTGACTTTCTTCTTTTGACTTTTGACTTGTGGAAGGACAACCTTCTAAAGTAGTAATTTTTGCATTCGAATTGCCAGACGCGAGTGCAGAAGTTGCTAGTCCCAATGAAGTTCCGATTTCTAATATTTGTTCGGATTGAAAGTAACGAACGATTCGGAATAACAGTTCGGCGTTTTCAACTGAAATTCCTGCGTTTTTTGCAATAGCGGTAATTTCTCTCGTATTCGATTTAAAAACTCGTGAACCTGCACCAAAATCGGTTACTTCAATGGTGTTTTTATTGTTTAAGAGCGAATTTCTGTAGTTTTTTAAAACTTCGTATTCAGGATAATTTGTTTTGTCGTAAAAGCATTTGGTAACTAAATCAAATATGAATGGGGAATGCACACCATGTTCATTTTTGGCTTTAAAAAAGAATTTTATATAGGCTTTTATAATGTGTTGCATTTTTACTTTTACCTTGAATTACTCTTCCATTTTTGCACTTAAATCAAACCAACGTTCTTCTTTTTCTTCTAAAGATTGAATAATTTTTTGTAATTCGTTTGCTTTTGTTTCAATTTTTTCATCAGTGACTTTGCCTTCAGCAAATTCGGCTTCAATTTCTTTTTTCTTTTGTTCCAAATCTTTGATTTCGCGTTCAATTTTTTGAAATTCCTTTTGTTCATTAAATGTTAAACCAGCTTTAACTTGTTTTTCTTTCCAAGATTTAGCATTTGCCGATTCCACTTTTTCTTCTTTA
>JACXVH010000208.1 GCA_014763515.1 Flavobacteriaceae bacterium | reverse complement strand
GGAACTTGACGATATACTTCCCAAGGATATTTTATGCCGATTTCTTGTTCTAAAAACTCAAATATTTGTTTAGAATGTCTATATGTTGGCTCAAATTTTAAGCTGTCTTTTCTATCCAAATAATATTCTAAAACCGTTCCCGATGAAGTCGTTTCTGTTTGTTTTATAAAATCGCCAATGGCCAACATCACTAAATAAGAAGACATTGGTTTTTTCATTTTAAAACTTCTAACTATTTCTTTACCATCAGTTTTAAATGAAAATGTGGTATTAAAATCTAATTTTTTATATGATTTACCATTAGCCAAAACGTTCATTTTTTTATCAAAAATAATATTGACATTAAAAATCACCTTTTCATTAACATCATCAAAACTAGGTAACCAATGGCTTGTATATTTACCTTGACCTTGTGTCCAAATTTGAAAATCTTCTTCATTTCCCACAAAATACATGGTTTGCTTTGGTTTAGCTGTATAAGTAAATGAAATAATATTTTTTTTCTTTTTGAAACCTTTATAAAGTTTTAAATGCTTTCCATCATAAACGAAAGGAACTTTTTTATTGTTAATTTTAACTTCCGTAAAATCCATAGCCACCGCATCAATACTGATGGTATCTATTTTTTCTAAAACTTTGAATTCGTAAGTAACTTCTCCATAAATAGATTTTTCATTGAAGTTTGGTGACACAATAGCATCACAAATAATAAAATCAACACTTTTATATTGTTGGGAAAAAGCTAAAACACTAAAAAACAGCAGTAAATATCGTAGCATGAAATAGTTCTTGAATTTTACACGAATATAAGTATTTTCAAATTACCAAATTTTCAAATTTTCAAATTAAAAACTATCTTCGCTACTATAATTTTATATATGACTTCTCGACTCCGCTCGAAGTGACAAACTAAATTTTGAGACTGAACATAGTAAACTAAATAATGAATTTACTCGACACTCCCATTGAATACTTAAAAGGCGTTGGTCCGCAACGTGGCGATTTACTTCGCAAGGAACTAAATATTCAAAGATATGGAGATTTGTTGAACTTATATCCCAATCGATACATAGACCGAACCCGCTATTACAAAATAAATCAATTGGTTAACAGTAATTCGGAAGTTCAAATTGTAGGAAAGATTATCCACATTAAAACTGTTGAACAAAAAAGAGGCACACGCTTAGTCGCAACCTTTATTGATGATACGGGTGAAATGGAATTGGTTTGGTTTCAAGGACATAAATGGATAAAAGAGAGTTTAAAAATTAATGTTCCGTATGTAATTTTTGGAAAAGTCACTTCTTTCAATGGAATGTACAATATGGCGCATCCAGAAATGGAATTGCTAGACGAACACAAAGCGAGTTTGCGAAGTGCGATGCAACCTGTTTATCCTAGTACGGAAAAATTAGCCAATAAAAATATTACCAATAAAGCCATCAATAAAATGATGCAACAACTGTTTGTAGAAACACAAGCATTATTTACAGAAACTTTACCCGAAAGCATTATTCAAGAATTACAATTAATTCCGAAAAATGCTCATCCTTTTGAAATTGTTGGCGATAATTTTAACGATTTTTACCAAAATCATTTACCTTTTGAATTAACCAATGCTCAAAAAAGAGTGATTAAAGAAATCCGAAATGATTTAGGCAGTAATGCACAAATGAATCGTTTGTTACAAGGTGATGTTGGTTCCGGAAAAACGATTGTCGCTTTACTTTCAATGTTAATTGCCAAAGACAATGGTTTCCAAAGTTGCTTAATGGCACCAACAGAAATTTTAGCAACGCAACATTTCAACGGACTTTCGGATTTAGCTAAAAACCTAAATATCAATATAAAACTGTTAACTGGTTCTACTAAAACTTCAGAGAGAAAAATTATTCACGAAGAACTTGAAAACGGAAGTTTAGATATCTTAATTGGTACGCATGCTATTTTAGAAGATAAGGTTCAGTTTCATAATTTAGGTTTAGCCATTATTGACGAACAACATAGATTCGGTGTAGAGCAACGTTCAAAGAAAACCAATACAAACCGTTCATCGTTATGACAGTAATCGATTGAAAGTCTGGAAATTTTTAAAAGATGAAATAGCTAAAGGACGCCAAGTTTATATCGTATATCCATTAATTCAAGAATCTGAAAAAATGGATTATAAAGATTTAATGGATGGTTATGAAAGTATTTCACGTGATTTTCCGTTACCTCAATATTCCATTTCAATCGTACATGGTAAAATGAAACCCGCTGATAAAGACGAAGAAATGCGTCGTTTTGCAGAAGGAAAAACCAATATTATGGTGGCAACAACCGTAATTGAAGTTGGTGTAAATGTTCCAAATGCATCTGTAATGGTAATTGAAAGTGCAGAACGATTTGGATTATCACAATTGCATCAGCTACGTGGCCGTGTTGGTCGTGGTGCCGAACAAAGTTATTGTATTTTAATGACAAGTCACAAATTAAGTAACGATAGTAAAACCCGTTTAGAAACCATGTGTGCTACAAATGACGGATTTGAAATTGCCGAAGTCGATTTAAAGCTACGTGGTCCTGGTGATATTATGGGAACCCAACAAAGCGGTGTTCTAAATCTACACATTGCTGACTTGGTTAAAGACAGAGATATTTTACAATTGGCTCGTCATATTGCCATAAAGATTTTAAAAGAAGATCCGAATATGACTAAACCTGAGCATCAAAAAATGAAACAAATCTTCTTGGAATTGAGCAAGAAAAAGAATATTTGGAATTACATTAGTTAATTTTGGTATTAGGTAAAGGGTTAATGGTAAAAGATTTTATTTAAAGTTTCTTTCAACCTAAACCCATCACCTTTTACCTTAAACCTTAAACCCAAAAAAAATGGTTCAATACAACCCAAAAGACTGGCTTACTTTTATTTTCCGTTTTCATAAATCGGATACTTTTCGTCAATTAATCCCGATGATGATTTTGATTGGGATTTATTCCTACGGAATAACTTATTTAGAAATGGAATATTGGCAATTGGCAGAAAATAGTCATGTAAAGAATACAACAATCATGCATGGTATGGTAGGGTTTGTTATCTCTCTTCTTTTAGTTTTTAGAACGAATACCGCTTATGACCGTTGGTGGGAAGGAAGAAAACATTGGGGAGCATTAGTAAACAATAGTAGAAATTTAGCCTTAAAATTATCTGCCTATTTAAAAGACGAACATGATAGAAACTATTTTAGAAAGTTAATTCCAAGTTACGCTTCTTTTCTTCAAAAACACTTAGCCGACGAAGAAACGGCTTTAATGTTAATTGAAGGATTAGATTTAGAGATTGATCATCACAAGCACAAACCCAATCAAATTGCTAAAATGTTGTTCCAAAAAGCTAATGATTTGTATGTTTCTGGTAAAATTTCAGGTGACCAACTCATTATAATTAATGCTGAATTACAGTCATTTACTGATATATGTGGTGCTTGTGAACGAATAAAAAACACACCTATTCCCTACTCGTACAGTTCATTCATCAAAAAATTTATTTTTATTTACATCATGACATTACCTTTTGGTTATGCATTTAGTTTAGGTTATTATACTATTCCTGTTGTGGTATTTGTTTTCTATGTATTAGCTAGTTTAGAATTAATTGCAGAAGAAATAGAAGATCCTTTTGGTAATGATGCCAATGATTTACCTACAAAAAAAATAGCTTTAAACATTAAAAAACATGTAGAAGAAATTCTTTAGCATAAAAACGCAATTTTCAAATCATCAAATTTTCAAATCATCAAATTAACCTTATCTTTGCAGCTTTAAATTCGATATAAAATGCGTATTTCTTACAATTGGTTAAAACAATTTATAAAAACAGAATTAAAAGCCGAAGAAATTTCTGAAATCTTAACCGACTTAGGTCTTGAAGTAGAAGGTGTAGATACTTATGAAAGTCTAAAAGGTGGCTTGCAAGGAGTTGTGGTTGGACATGTTTTAACATGCGTACAACATCCTAATGCAGATCGACTAAAAATTACTACAGTAGATTTAGGAGATGGAAATGCACCTGTACAAATTGTTTGTGGCGCTCCAAATGTTGCAGAAGGACAAAAAGTTCCAGTTGCAACTATTGGTACTAAATTATATGACAAAGAAGGAAACGCATTTGAAATAAAAAAAGGAAAAATTAGAGGCGAAGAAAGTAATGGAATGATTTGCGCTGAAGACGAATTGGGTCTTGGTGAAAGTCATGATGGAATTTTAATTTTAGATGAAAATTTAAAACCTGGAACTCCTGCTGCTAAAATTTTCAATATAGAAAGTGATCAAGTTTTCGAAATTGGTTTAACACCAAACAGAGCAGATGCAATGAGCCATTATGGAGTAGCAAGAGATTTGAGAGCTGCAAAAATTATTCGCGATAAACAATCGGAATTAATTACGCCTTCAGTTAGTAATTTTAAAGTTGATAAGCGTACTTTAAAAATTGATGTTCAAGTTGAAAACGACAAATTAGCACCTCGTTATTGTGGTGTTACTATTTCTGGAGTTAGTGTTAAACCTTCTCCAAGTTGGTTACAAAATAGATTAAAAGCAATTGGTTTAACTCCAAAAAATAATGTGGTTGATGTTACTAATTATGTGTTACACGAATTAGGACAACCTTTACACGCTTTTGATGCTGCAAAAATTAAAGGAAATAAAGTTATAGTAAAAACTGTTGCCGCTGGAACAAAATTTACAACATTAGACGATATTGAACGAACATTAGATGCTGAAGATTTAATGATTTGTAATGCTGAAGAACCTATGTGTATTGCTGGGGTTTTCTTAGAAAGTGCTTATTTTAATCCTGTTTCAGTTCGTAAAACAGCTAAACGTCACACTTTGAGTACTGATGCTTCATTTAGATTTGAAAGAGGAATTGATCCTAACTTAACAGAATATGCATTAAAAAGAGCTGCCTTACTTATTCAAGAAGTTGCTGGTGGTGAAATTACTTCTGATATTATAGATATTTATCCTAAAAAGATTGAAGATTTTCAAGTCTTTTTAACATTTGATAAAATAAAACGTGTTATCGGTGAGGATATTTCAAGAGAAATTATTAAAAAAATATTAGTTTCTTTAGAAATTAAAATTAATAATGTTACAGAAGCAGGTTTAGGATTACTCATTCCGTCTTATAGAGTAGATGTACAAAGAGAAATTGATGTAATTGAAGAAATTTTACGTGTTTACGGTTACAACAACATTAAGTTTTCTCAAAAATTAAATGCTACTATAGCTAATTCATCTCGTACCGAAGAATTTAAAGTTCAAAATATTGTTGCAAATCAATTGTGTTCTTTAGGTTTCAACGAAATGATGGCCAACTCATTAACAAAACCAGATTACGTTTCGTTATCAAGTAGTCTAAAAGAAGAATTTACAGTGAAAATGCTGAATCCTTTGAGCAATGATTTATCTGTAATGCGCCAGTCAATGTTATTTTCTGCATTGGAAGCGGTTTCTTTTAATATAAACAGAAGAAAAACGGATTTAAAATTATTCGAATTCGGAAAAACGTATCATAAATTACCATCAGGTTATGAAGAAAATAAACATTTAACTTTGTTTATGACGGGTAATCGAAATGATGAATCTTGGGCTCAAACACAACAAAAATCTGATTTCTTTTTATTTAAAGGTTATGTAATGTCAATACTTTCTAGAATTGGTTTA
>JACXVH010000207.1 GCA_014763515.1 Flavobacteriaceae bacterium | reverse complement strand
GATATTCACATTTTAGTAGATCCATTTATAACAGGAAATCCTAAAGCGTCACATATAAATATAGATTCTATTAAAGCTGATTATATCTTATTAACACATGCACATCAAGATCATATTTTAGATGTTGAAGCAATTGCAAAACAAACAGATGCTGTAATTGTATCAAACTATGAAGTAGCTTCTCATTTTGGTAATAAAGGTTTTCAATTTCATCCGATGAATCATGGGGGAAGTTGGGATTTTGAATTTGGAACAGTTAAGTATGTAAACGCTATTCATACATCGTCTTTTCCAGATGGAAGTTATGGAGGGCAACCTGGCGGATTTGTAATAGAAGGTGAACATAAAAACATTTACATTGCTGGTGATACGGCGCTTACGATGGATATGAAATTAATTCCAATGCGTACGAAATTAGATTTAGCCATTTTACCGATTGGAAGTAATTTTACGATGGATGTTGATGATGCTATTATTGCGTCTGATTTTGTACAATGTGATAAAGTACTAGGATACCATTTTGATACTTTTGGATACATCGAAATCAATCATGAAGAAGCAAAACGTAAATTCTTTGATAAGAATAAAGATTTAATGCTTTTGGAAATTGGTGAATCAATTGAATTGTAAATAAAAAATTACGAATTAGAAATTACGAATGAAGGAGAATATCATTCAAACGAAAAGCTATGATTTTGCTTTAAAAATTGTTAAGCTTCATAGGTCCTTAGTCGAAAATAAAAAAGAGTTTGTTTTATCAAAGCAGCTTTTAAGAAGTGGAACTTCAATAGGAGCAAATATAGAAGAAGCAATTGGTGGACAATCTGAAAAAGATTTTTACGCAAAGTTGACAATTTCATATAAAAAAGCACGTGAAACAAAATATTGGATTAGATTATTTAAAGATTCAGAATATTTAGATAAAGAAATTGCTAACGATTTTTTAATTGATATTGAAGAATTGCTCAGAATTATTGGAAGTATTCAAAAAACTTTAAAAAATAAAAATTCGTAATTCTTAATTGATAATTCGTAATTCAATGCTTGCATCATATAAAAAATACATTTTAAACTTTAAAAGACCAAGTGGAACTTCTCGAGGAATATTAACTGAGAAAGAAACTTGGTTTCTTATTTTAGAAGAAAACGGAAAGATTGGAATAGGAGAGTGTGGAATTCTTCGAACACTTTCTATTGACGACCGACCTGATTATGAAGAAAAATTAAAATGGGTTTGCGAGAATATTCATTTAGGGAAAGATAAACTTTGGGATGAATTAATTGAGTTTCCTTCGATTCAGTTTGGAGTGGAAATGGCTTTTCTTTCACTGGCATCAAAAACACCTTTTGAATTGTTTCCTAGTGCGTTTACGCAAGGTAAAGAATCGATGGAAATAAACGGTTTGGTTTGGATGGGCGAACAAGCTTATATGAAGCAACAAATTGAAGAAAAATTAGCGCAAGGTTTCCGTTGTATAAAATTGAAAATTGGTGCGATAGATTTTCAAAAAGAATTAGAATTATTACGCTTCATTCGACAGAATTTTGATGAAAAAACGATTGAAATTCGTGTAGATGCTAATGGTGCTTTTGGTTTAAATGAAGCTTTAAGTAAATTAATTCAATTGTCTGATTATAAATTACATAGTATTGAGCAGCCAATTCAAAAAAACAATACTGACAACATGTCAGAGCTATGTAAAACAACACCTTTTCCAATTGCTTTAGATGAAGAAATAATTGGCGTCTTCGGATTAGAAAATAAAGAGCAATTATTAGCAAAAATTCGACCACAGTATATCATTTTAAAGCCAAGTTTAGTAGGTGGATTCAAAGGAACTTTAGAGTGGATTTCTATAGCTGAAAAATTAAATATTGGTTGGTGGATTACATCGGCTTTAGAAAGTAATATTGGATTAAATGCAATTACTCAATTTACCTTTACTTTGAAAAATCCAATGCCTCAAGGTTTAGGAACAGGAGGTTTATATACCAATAATTTTGATTGTCCACTATACATTGAAAAAGGAAGAATTCATTATAATCCAAATTTAATTTGGGATATTTCCGCTTTAGGAATTACAATAGAAAATCAATAATTTTGTAACTCAATTTTAGTTATAGTTAAGAAATAAAATTGTTAGCTCAACTTTTAACTTTTAACTTTTAACTTTTAACTTTAAAAATATGTTCCGTTTAAAATTACCAACCGATCCACGTTGGGCTAATATAGCCGAAGGCAATTTAGAAGAGATTTTATCAGATCACGCTTGGTGCGAACAAAAAGCAGCTACCAATGCTATTAATTTGATTATTAACAATTCGGAAAAGCCAGATTTAGTTGAAGAAATGTTGAAAATTTCTATTGAAGAAATGGAACATTTTAAAGCAGTTCACGATATTATTCAAGCTCGCGGCTATGAATTCAAAAGAGAGCGTAAAGACGATTATGTAAATGAATTGGCCAAGTACATGAAAAAATCTTCAAATGGCTCTAGAGAATCAGGTTTAATTGAGCGTTTACTTTTTGCTGCTATGATTGAAGCACGTAGTTGCGAACGTTTTAGAGTTTTAAGCGAAAATATTCAAGATCAAGAATTAGCAAAATTTTACAGAGATTTAATGGAAAGCGAAGCGATGCATTACACAACATTTATCAATTTTGCTAGAAAATATACCGAAACAATTGATGTTGAGAAACGTTGGAACGAATGGCTAGAAGCAGAAGCTCAGATTATTAAAAATTATGGTAATAAAGAAACCGTTCACGGTTAATAAATAAAAAAATAAAATGACATTAATAAAATCAATTTCAGGAATACGAGGAACAATAGGAGGAAATGTTGGAGATAACTTAACTCCAGTTGATGCAGTTAAATTTGCTTCCGCTTATGGTACTTTTTTAAAAAATGCGAATCCTAATAAAAGATTAAAAGTTTGTATCGGAAGAGATGCACGTATTTCGGGACCGATGATTCATAATTTAGTTGTGAATACTTTAGTA
>JACXVH010000206.1 GCA_014763515.1 Flavobacteriaceae bacterium | reverse complement strand
AAGAAAATAATAGGCACTTCCTGATTTTTTTCACGAATTTCACGAGCTAAAGTATAACCATCTTTATAAGGCATCATTACATCTAGTATACATAAATCGTAATTATCCTTTTTAAATTTTTCGAAGCCTTCCATTCCATTTTTAGCCAATGTAACATCAAAATCATTCATTACTAAATAATCTTTTAAAATGGCTCCAAAATTTGGATCGTCTTCTACCAATAATATTCTTCTAGCTTCCATAATTTTATTTAATTTATTAAAGGCATTTTCAATATAAATGTACTTCCTTTACCTTTTTCACTTTCAACAAATATTTCTCCGTTATGGTCCTCTACAATTTGCTTCACATAAGCCAATCCTAGTCCGTGACCTTTAACATTATGAACATCACCTGTATGTTCTCTATAAAATTTTTCAAAAACTCTTTTTTGAGCAACTTTACTCATTCCCGAGCCTTGATCTTGTATTTTTATTACGATAAAATCTTTAATATTCTCTGTAAATACATCTATAATTGGAGCTTCAGGCGAATATTTAATAGCATTATCAAGTATATTTACCAATACATTAGTAAAATGCACTTCGTTTAACAAGATTGTAGTTCTCGGTGCATTAAAATGAGTCGTTATTGAACCTTGTCTATCCTCAATAATTAAACCTACATGTTCTATAGCATTCTCAAGAACTTCTAAAACATCGGCTGGCTCTTTCATAATATCTAATTCGTTTTTTTCGAGTTTCGATATTCTCAATACATTTTCAACCTGAGCGTGCATTCTTTTATTTTCATCTTTTATCATTTGAAGATAACGTTGTACTTTTTCTTTATCTTCTATAACTTTAGGATTTTTAATAGCATCTAAAGCTAAATTTATAGTAGCGATAGGTGTTTTAAACTCGTGCGTCATGTTATTGATAAAATCTGTTTTAATTTCAGAAATTTGTTTTTGTTTCAATAACTGGTTTAGTGCACTCCAGTAAGTTACTACAATGATTAATGTAAATAATAGTGATAATGCTGATATTCCTAAAATTGATGAAAACAAAAACTTACTCTTTTGTGGAAAAGTAACCAATAATTGATATTGCGTTAAGCCATCGCTATCTTGAAAAATAGGAATTCCGTAAGTTAATCTTTTATCATATTTAAAACGATCTGATCTAACTTTTGTAGCCAATCCGTTACTGTAAATACCATATTCAAAAGGAGTTTTAACTCCATATCGATCAAGCTCTTGCTTTAATAGTTTTTTTAATTCTTCACTATTAATTCTTTGTTGAATAGGTCGTAACGATAAAATATCTTTATAAACCGATTCGAAATAAGCTTTATCAATACTTGGAATTTTTCCAGATTTTTGAATGGTAACATCAGGTTTTGGATTGTATTCTAAACTATTATTATCTACTGAATTTCCATTATAGATTTCTGTTTTTCTATTAGCAACTAAATTACTAACATTTACAGAGTCTAAATTTTTATCAAAGAACGAACCATTAGCATTGTAATTTTCAGCAATTAAGGTATTGGTATAAATAATAGTTTCGTTTGTATTGCTGTCTTGTTCTAAAAAGAGAATTTGTTTTAATACGTTTTCTTCTGGAACTTTACCTGTACTATCTTTTAAATGTGTAACCTGAGCAATAAACTTTTTTAATTCTTTATTGTTAATTTTCTCGGCTACATTACCAATAACTTGCTGAACATGATATTTGAATTGTTCGTCATTATTTTTTAATGATGTATTAATCCAATATATCTGAACTAATATAATTCCAATTAGAGACAAACTCATTAAAATAACTAATAATCGGAATCTTTTTTTATTCATCACTACAAATTTAACTTTTTAACATTTATTGTTAAAATACATTAACCAAAGATTAACAATTAGATGTTTTTTTTTACATTTTAAATAAATCTTTTAACAACTCATCTATTTGATTATAAGTCTCTTCTAAATTTATATTCTGAATTACATAATCAGCTAATTTTATCTTTTCCTCATCAGGAAGTTGGTTTTGTATTCGTAGTAAAACTTCCTCTTTTGTTACATGATCTCTTTTCATCGTACGTTCAATTTTAACATTAAGTGGAGCTGTTACTAAAATAGTTTTATCGCATTGTAAATGTCCTTGGGTTTCAAACAAAATTGCAACTTCTTTAACTACAAATGGATGAGTCTTATTTTTTTCTACCCAAGATTCAAAATGCTTTTTAACCTTTGGGTGAACAATACCATTTAAAAGCGCTAATTTTTCTTTGTCATTAAAAACAATATTTGCTAATGTCTTTCTATCAAGTAAACCATCGTTACCTAAAACTTCTAAACCAAAAACTTTAACAACTGCATTTATAACCGATTTTGACTGCATTATTTTTCGAGCTTCATCATCTGCAATATAAACGGGAATATTCTTAGAAACTAAATACTTTGCAACAGTAGATTTTCCACTTCCTATTCCACCGGTAAGTCCAATTATTTTAGTCATTTTATATCAAAAAAAAGTTCAGGAAAAGCTTTTCTAGGTGCTCTTTTCAAAATAAAAATTTTTACATAAGATTTTAAAAAACCAATTCCATAACCATAAAATTGCACCATTGTTGCTATAATGCTGTAAAACGCAATTTTAATGCTTCTATTTTGTATTAACGACAAGATACCTATTAAGACGAAGTAAAGCACATAACAATAAAAAAGATACGGAAATTTAAAGGCTATAAGTATCGAAAAAAATAATCCTAAAAGAAATAAACTTGGGAACCAAAAGGTAATTTTAGAATACGACGGATACCAAGAATCTAAAATTGGTCTGGCTTTACCAAATTTATTGACTTGTTTATGAAATTTATTCCAATCGATTCTTCTTTTATGGTATACATAAGAGTCTTTAAACAAAGCTGTTTCATAACCTAAATTCCATAGTCGTATAGATAAATCTGGATCTTCCCCCGGATGAATATTCCCAAAACCTTCTGACTTTTCAAAAGCTTCTTTTGAAATTCCCATGTTAAAACTTCT
>JACXVH010000205.1 GCA_014763515.1 Flavobacteriaceae bacterium | reverse complement strand
ACATAACTAAAGCTTTCTAAACTATTTTTATGAACGTGCGAAAGATAACGTTCCAATTGGTTTTTTACGAAGTAAAATCACGTTGTAGTTAACGTTTTGGCGCTTGGCGCAGTGGCGGATTTCGGAGCACAAAACTGTCAATACACCACAAAAGTTGATGCGAGGTAGAATGTTCAATTAACCACGTCACCCGCCATTGAGCCAAACGCCTGTTACAGGCAGTTTTTATTTATGTTAAGTCTTTTATGTCGTCTTGAAATACGTGTTTTCTGTGATAGTCCAAATAGTCTTCACGGTTTTCAGGAAAAATTCTCATTTTGTTTTTAGCTGTTGGATTTATGTTGAGTTTGTCCCAAGTGTAAGCACTTAATTGAGTTCCACAAATTAGTTCACCAGTGTCAGAAAATGTGATGTAACCTTGGTCAAATAATCTGTCATAAGTTGGTGAAAGAGCCAATCCGTTTAAATAATCCAACGCTTGGTCTTCTCTTTTTTCCTTAATACAAACGCTATACGGTTTTATATGACTTGCAATCAGTAGTCTTTCGTCAGTTATTTTAGAAAAAGGACATTGAGCCATATATTCAATAACTGCTTTTCTATACCTTTCTTGACCAATTCTGTATGATTTTTTTATTTGTTCAATTTCGGCAGTATCGGCTGGAATTTCTTCAATAGTTTCTAATGCACTTGGATGGACGAAAGTCCTAAATTGATAATCTAATAAAATTCTAAAATAAAATATTGGAAAGTTGTTTTCATCCGTTGGATTAGTCGGAACAAGTTTTAGAATTGATAAATAACTGATTTTTGGAAGAATCAATGTTCTCCAAAGTTTCCAAATATAATCGTCAGACCTTATATATCCACGATTTTGTCGTTGTGATAGGTTGTCTGATGCGTCATAAATTGTGAAAAATATATGTTCCGTTGGAAGATTTTCTACTTCTGAATATCGTTCTTGATAAAGTTGGCTAATGTCGTTATGATAAATTTGTTCTTGAGCATAATATTCAGCTTTTGCGTCATCTAAATATTTCAGAAGATTTGACTTGCTGAAAAAACAAGTCATCTCTTGAACGATAGCACCACTTTCTTTTGCCGATTCTACTGTTTTTCTTTTTTTAGACGTGTCTATATGTTCTAATCCCCAAGTTGAATATTCAAAAAAGTTTGAAATTCTTTGTCCTAATTCACCGCTATATGTTCCAACGTGTTTTTTTGATTCTCCGTTTCCGTCAAATTGTGCTAATTTGTTTGAACGATGTATAAAGCTATCTTCTGCTCGAAAATCCTGTATAGAGTCTATGATGTTATATTCAACATTGTCTATTTTTATTTTTTGAAATTCTGCCATAGTTATTTTGTTGCGTATTTAGTGATGTCCATTTGTTTGAGTATTGCGATTAGGACATCTACAACAATACTATTTCCTGCTTGACGATACATTTGGGTATCGCTTACAACTTGTTTGAAATCGTCTCGAAAACCCATTAAACGTAAACATTCCTTTGGTGTAAGTTTGCGAATCCTGCCTTTATTGTGTGTTACATAATTGTCCACACCCGCACGGTGCATTTTGTGCATTGATTGCAAAAGTGGTCTTGCAATTTCCAAATCTGTTTTTATAGTTGTTTTGAAGTTTTTCGTACCAGGATTAAGTACATAATCTCTTACTTTATCAGTTAGATAATACTTTTCTTCGACTTCGTTTACATCAAAAATAAATTCATCAAAATCACTTTCTTCCTGGTGTTCAAACACAAAATCTCCGTGCCAGTTAAATTGTTGGTTCGCTTTTTGGCAAAGTGCAATTTCTCCATTTATTTGAGTGTAACGTTTTGTTCTGTTTTTTGAGCTTGTAACGAACTTAATTCCTTTTTCTTTGAGATAATATTTGGTATCGGTATAATCTTCTAAAAAATCCTGCATTTTATGTTCTAACTCTATTGGTTCGGGAAAACTAAAATCAGTATTTTTGTCTTTGAAACCGATTACAAAAATCCGTTCCCGGTGTTGCGGCATACCATAATTTTTTGCATTTAAAACTTGGTAAAAATATTTGTACCCAAGTTCGTCAAATGTTGCTTTAATGGTTTCAAATGTGTTTCCGTTGTCGTGGTTTACCAAGCCTTTTACATTCTCAAAAATGAAAACATTGGGTTGACTTTCTTTTACAACTCTTGCAAATTCATAAAACAGTGTTCCTCTTGTATCATCAAAGCCTCTCCGTTTTCCGACCATTGAAAAAGATTGGCAAGGACTTCCTCCGACAAGCAAGTCTAATTTTCCTTTATATTTTTTCCCATTAATGTCGTGAACGTCTTTATACCAATTGCTTTCAGCAATTTCATAATTTGCAAAATAACTTTGCTTTACAAAATCGTCAATATCACAAGCAAATTGAATTTCAGAATTTAGGTTAAGTCTTTTTAAAGCGTACTCAATTGCACCAATTCCAGAAAACATTGTCCCAATTCTTATTGTCGCATTAGGGTTTGAAAACTCTTTTTCTCTCCAGTTTTGCTCAAACTGAATTGATGTTTGTTGTGTGATATAATGTGTCAGTTGTTCATTGACTATATTTAAAACTTCACGATATTCAGGGTAAGTTTTGAGTTCGTCAAAAATTCTTGTTGAATAATGATAGTTTAGTAAAGTCTTTTTGTCAGCTTGTAAAACTTGGCAAAGGTTGTCTAACTGCTCAATGTTTAGTTGTCGCTCATCTTTTTCTATTTTCCCAAGTGTAGAAGGGTCAATGTCAATATGCGAAGCAACCTTACGTAAAGGATAGCCCAATTCAATCCTTTTTTGTTTTATATATTCTCCAAATGTTGTTTCCATATTTTTGTTTTTATTTGTTCGGACAAAATTTGTCCAAAAGTATGGAATTTTATTTGTTCAAACAAATTATTGTTGGGTTATGTTTGTCGGGCAGTGCTTGTTTAAAATTGCCTGTAACGTTTTGTGGCTTGTAAAAGTTGCGTGCAAGTACAAACCGTTATTTTTAATTTTTTTCACTGCCGAATCCACGCAAGAAACGGACTTTTAAATTTA
>JACXVH010000204.1 GCA_014763515.1 Flavobacteriaceae bacterium | reverse complement strand
ATTTAATGTAGTCTAAGAATTCTCTTCTTACTTTATCTTCTTTGAATTTTCCGCCAAATTCAGCAGTTACTGTACTACTTTCAATGTCGCGAATTCCTCTAGAATTTACACAAAGATGTTTTGCATCAATAACACACGCTACATCATCTGTTCCTAAAACTTTTTGTAATTCTTGAACAATCTGAATAGTTAAACGTTCTTGAACCTGAGGTCTTTTAGCATAATAGTCAACAATTCTATTCATTTTAGAAAGCCCAACAACAGTTCCATTAGAAATATAAGCTACATGAGCTCTACCAACAATAGGAAGTAAGTGGTGTTCACATGTAGAATAAACTACAATGTTTTTCTCTACAAGCATTTCACCATATTTGTATTTATTGTCGAAAGTTGAAGAGCTTGGTTTTTTTGTTGGGTTTAATCCTCCAAATATGTCTTTTACGAACATTTTAGCAACACGATTTGGAGTACCTTTTAAACTATCGTCTGTTAAATCCATTCCTAATGTTAGGAGAATGTTTTCTACATCTTTTTTAATAGATTCAATTTTTTCTTCATCAGATTTGTCAAATGCATCTTTTCTAAGCGGTGTTTCTGCGCTTGTTGCAATATGATTATGACCTAATTCTTCGTTCAATTCTTCGTTATAGTTCATTATTTATGTATTAAATAAGGCAATTTTTTCGAAGTGCAAAGATAATCAATTAACTAATAAAACTTTAATAATTAATTATTTTTCCCAATGTAATATATTTAACTTCTATAAACTTTATTGTTAATTTTTTTTATTATGTTACTAAATGTAAGAGTTACTGTTAATTATTTATTAAATTTGCGAATTACCAAAGCTATTCTAACAAGAAATTATGAAAAAAGTTTTACTATTTGCAGTATTTTTAGTAGGATTTTTGAATTTAACTTTTGCACAACAAGTTTCAGTTGATATTCAAGATCCTTTACCAGTCTGTAATTCCGGTGATTGTGTAGATTTAAATGCAACATTTACTCCGGTTGAAACCACAACAAATTACAGAATTGAATCAATACCTTTTGGACCCGCGGGTTTAACAGGAGGTATTGTTCTTGATGCAACTTCTGATGATGTTTGGTCTCCTTATTTTAATTTACCTTTTCGTTTTTGTTTTTACGGACAATATTACGATCGAGTTTTAATAGGTTCAAATGGATTAATTACATTTGATACTGCAACTTTTTCACCAGGATTTGGTTGTCCATGGAATTTACGAGGATCTAGTCCTATTCCTACAACAAATATTCCTGTTAGAAATGCTATTTATGGTGTTTATCAGGATACTAACATTACTTCTCCACCCGTAACAAATCCTGCTCTACAAAATGTTAATTATTACATAACGGGTACTGCACCAAATAGAAAATTTGTTGTAAATTTCAATCAATTGCCTTTATATTGGGGAACTTGTTCAGCTAGTGGGCAACAAACATCACAAATTGTTTTATATGAAACTTCTAATATTATAGATATCAATATAGTTAGAAGACAAAGTTGTTTTGATTGGAATGATGCGTTAGGTGTCGTGGGGATTTTAAATGCTTCAGGATCACAAGGAATGGCACCTCCAGGTAGAAATTTAGGGACATGGAATGCAGCAACTGAATCATGGCGTTTTATCCCAGATGGAAATGTTAATACAGCTCAAATTTCATGGTTAGAGAATGGTAATCCAATACCTGGTAGTACAGGTTTAACAACTATAACTGTTTGTCCAACTGTTGATACCGATTATACTGCAGTTGTTACTTATACACAATGTGATACTACAATTAGAACAGTTTCAGATACAGTTACAGTTGGTCCTGAACCATTTGTTTTGTTTAACGAACCAGAAGATATTGTAATTTGTGCAACAGGACCAGGTCCTTACAGTTTTGATTTAGATCAAGATGCCTTTATGTTAAATTTAGCGGATCCACCAAATGCACAAGATCCTAATGATTATTTTATAACCTATCATACGAGTTATGCGGACGCAGTAGCTGGTTTTCCATTTATACAACCTGGTACAAATCCTGGCGAATTATCTAATTATTTGTCTAATGGTGGAGAAACTATTTGGGTAGCTGTTCAAGATTTTTGGACTAATGGATGTATTCAATATCGTTCATTCGATTTAGTTGTTCAAGCAGATCCAAGTGGAGATATAGGTTATACAGGTTCGCCATATTGTACAAGTGATACAAATACTTATTTACCTTCTACGAATACAGTTGCACCATTAACAGGTGATTTTGTAGTAACTCCATCAACGGGTTTATCTATAGATACAACTACTGGTGAAATTACTCCATCAACTAGTGCAATAGGTACATATAGTGTTGTTTATCATATCGATGCTACATCAACATGCCCAGCATATGATACACCTCCAGTTGAAATTATTATTCAAGATTGTTCTTCTTGTTCTTTAGCTTTAGATACGAATTTTGGACCAGCTTCTCAAACCATTTGTTTAGGAAATTCAATAGCAGATATTGTTTACAATTATGGAGGTGATGCAACATCTTTTGATTTACAGTTCACACCAAATTTACCAGCAGGTTTATCGGTTAACATTGTTGGTAGTCAATTGACAATTACAGGTACTCCAACAGAATCTGGTACTTTTAACTATGGAATTTCAACTTTGGGATGTACATCTAATATTGGTCCTTTATCAGGTTCAATTGAAATTAATTTACCTTCAAATGCAGGGACCTTAAGTGGTAACCAAACTATATGTGAAAATGGTACTACAGTATTTACAAGCAATGGTGATACAGGAGGAAATTGGAGTTCAGATGATACAAATGTAGCTACTGTAGATAACGCAGGAAATATTACAGGAATTGGAGCAGGAACAGCTACAATTACTTATGAGTTTGCAGCTAATGGTAGTTGTCCTCCGGATTCAGCAACATTACAAGTAATAGTTGCCCCTACAAATCCTGCAACGTTTAATACAATCCCAGCACAATGTGCAGGTGGATCCAATCCATTACCATCGACTTCATTAGAAGGATGGAGCGGAACATGGAGTCCGGCA
>JACXVH010000203.1 GCA_014763515.1 Flavobacteriaceae bacterium | reverse complement strand
ATTTTCAGTTCCAGGATTGAAAATTACTCTTCTTGGATTCAATGATATGATATAATCATAATATTCTCTTTGATTTACAGCATTTAAATATAAAGTTATTGTATCAATACCATGAAATGGAATTTTTTCAGTTTCAATTTGAACATCTAAAGCCATTCCTTTTTTTAATCCAATTGCTACAACTTGATGGCTTTTTCCAACTAAATTATGAATGGCTTTGTAAGCATACCGATCTTTATTCGTAGTAGCGCCTAAAACTAGAGTTTTCATAGTAACGAGATAAACAAATATTAAAGTTGTTTAAAAGTACTAATTGTAAGTGAAATAATCATTATTTTTAAAATAAAAATGTTTATTAAAGACAGTTATTACGATAAAAAAACAATTGAAAAAGTAAATAATTTAGTTGGGAAACCTTACGGGTTAATTGAAGTTTTTAAAATTGGTAGAATTGGAAGCCCTAAGCTAAAAATTATAGCCACTTGCAATAAAATTGGAAGTGTAATAAATATAGACAATTCTTTAAAAAGTTGTAATATAGAGCTTAGACCAAACGGAATTATTGTACGCTTTAAAGCGAGACTTGACACCTATCTTTTATGTATACCTTATTACAAACTCTCTATTTTTAATACAACAAAAACAGTTACCACAATTTATTGTGACACTTATAAAATATCTATTGACAACTCAAATTTCACAGCTTTTAAAAATAAAATTTATCATTACAAAGCCAAGCATTCAGAAAACTTTATATTCTGACTCGAACTTTTATTTTACAAAGTAATTGATTGGTAACTTTGAAATAACTTAATTTTAAATTAAATATTTCATTTAAAGATTTAATTTTGCAAAAAAAACTATGGAACTTTTCATTTATGTATTTGCAGCACTTTTTTCTGTAATAAATCCACTTGGCGCTATACCTATATTTGTTGGTCTAACTCAAGATGATAGCAAACAAGAACGCTCAAGAATTTCATTATGGACAGCTGTAAACGTTTTTATTATTTTAATGATCTCCTACTTTGCAGGTAAATATGTCTTGGCTTTTTTTGGCATAAGCATAGACTCTTTAAGAATTGCTGGAGGTATAATTATAGTAAGTTCAGGTTTTTCTTTGTTAACAGGTAATTTCAGTAAAAAGAAGGGAGTAAACAAAAAAGTTCAAAATGATGCAATGCATAGAAACGATATTGCATTAACACCCTTAGCTATGCCAATGCTTGCTGGTCCAGGGTCTATTTCATTGCTAATAGCATTTTATCAAGAACACTCAGAAATATCTCAAAAAGTGATTTGTTGTTTAGCTGTATTATTAGTTGCGTTTAGTATTTTTTTAATTTTAAAAAGCGCTCACTATTTATCAAGAATATTAGGAGCATCAGGAATTGTTGCCATATCAAGAATTATAGGTTTCATCGTAATTGCTATAGGAATTCAATATATTACAAGTGCTGCAATAAATATCTTTAAAGTATTATAAAAAAATCCCAAACAAATGTTTGGGATTTTTTATGCTTTATGATTTGGGTAAAAAAACTTCAGCCATCGGTAAAAAAACTTCAGCCATCATACAACGTGCACTTCCACCACCGCATGCTTCAATAATATCTAAACTTGCATAAACAATTTTACAATGTTTTTCTATTTTTGTAATTTGTTCTTTTGTTAAAGCTTGATAAGCCGCGTTACTCATTACAAGAAAACGTTCATCATTTGTTCCGCGAACTTGCAACATATTCCCAGCAAAATTATTAACTTGAGTTTCTGTGATTAAAATAATTTCTTTTCCACTATTCTTCAAGCTTTCTAAAACCATTTTGCGCTCTGCTTTATCGTCAATGCAATCTGCACAAATAACTGCAAATGTTTCCGCAATACACATCATAACATTAGTATGGTAAATATGTTTTCTTTCACCCTCTACTGTTTGAAATGCTTCAAAAATAATTGGATTATATTCAAAATCTTCACAAAATTCGATAAACAATTCTTCATCTGCTCTAGGAGATAAAGCACAATAAGCAATTTCATTTGTCCTATCCAAAATGATACTTCCTGTACCTTCTAGAAAAATATTATCTTCTTCAGCAGAAGTGTAATCCATTATTTCATTGATTTGAAATCCAGATTCTTCTAAGATATCTAAGACATCTTCTCTACGTTCTAAACGACGATTTTCGGCAAACATTGGATACAAAACAACATCACCAGTTTCATGAAAAGAAATCCAATTATTTGGAAAAATACTATCTGGCGTATCAGGATCTAAAGTATCGTCGACAACAACAACATTTACACCAACAGATCGTAATTTTTCAACATACGCATCAAATTCTGCCTGAGCTTTAGCATTAACTGTTGCTGGCGTTAAATTATCTAAAACTTTTTGGTAATAATTATTAACCGCAGTTTGTTCGTTCATTCGGAATGCAACCGGACGAATCATTAAAATAGTATTCGTTGTTTGATTCATTTTTTTATGTTTATGTTAATTGTTCATCGTTTTTAGTTTACTAACAATAAACCACAAACTCTAAACTACAAACTTTTTAATCTCTAATTAACGGTAATGTTGAACATCTTAAAAGTCCTTCTTGTTTTGCAATTTCAGCATACGGAATTTCTTCTACAGTAAATCCATTATCTCGTAACCAATTATTTAATCTTGTAAAGTTTTTTTCTGAAACTACAACATCAGGAGCAATAGAAAATACATTTGAATTCATGTGATACATTTCTTCTCTTTCGATATGAAATAAATTTTCTTTACCAAATAAATCTACTAAATACATATAATCTGCTTCTTCACGGAAGCCACTTTTATAGATTATACCTTTGTTTGGTCCTACAGGCTGAAAACAACAATCTAAATGTAATGCATTATCTCTTGGTTCTATTTTAGATTTAACTAAATCAAATTCTTTAACAATTTTATTTGGAAATAATTCTTTTAGATAATTTACGCCATGCATATTTGTTCTAGCCGTAATGTAGTCTTTATAATCTGAACCTTTATATGTTCCAACAAAAATATGGTTATCCCACAACATTACATCACCACCTTCTACATGAACTTCTTCAGGAGGTCGAACTACTTTTAACGGATCAATTTGATCAATAACATATTGTATTGCATCTAATTCTCTTTCTCTATCTGGCAAAATATTGGCTTTAATAAAAATATCATCAATTACGAAACCAATATCACGTGAGAATATTTGGTTATAATTTTCAATTACTTCGGGGCGAAAAACTTGAACATTATATTTTTGAAACACTTGATTAAAAGCTTCCATTTCTTGAATCATATCTTCCTCAACAGGATAAGTTCCTGCTTTAATATGTTCTAATGATTTTGGATCATAAGCTTCATCGATTGTTGGCGTTGGCCCGTTACTAACAGCAGTACCTAAAACCACAGCTCTTAATCTTGACGTCTCATTTTTTACATTTAACTGTAACATAAAGTTTGGTTTAGTTTTCTAGTTTGATTTGTAGCAAAGATAGAAAAATAGCACTACCAGAAAAAAAGAGTTATAAACAAAAAAATCCCGATTGCTCGGGATTTTTATTATCTATCTTTTACTTCTTTGAAAGGTCTTAAAGGAGAACCTGTATAAACCTGACGCGGACGCCCAATAGGTTCTTTGTTTAAACGCATTTCTTTCCATTGTGCAATCCAACCTGGTAAACGACCAATTGCAAACAATACCGTAAACATTTCAACAGGAATTCCCATAGCACGATAAATAATTCCAGAATAGAAATCTACGTTTGGATATAAGTTTCTTGCTTTGAAGTATTCATCTTCTAAAGCAACTTTCTCTAATTGTTTTGCAATATCTAATAATGGATCATCAACCCCTAAAGCTCCTAATACATCATCTGCAGCTTTCTTAATGATAGTTGCACGAGGGTCGAAGTTTTTATAAACTCTATGTCCGAATCCCATTAAACGGAAAGGATCGTCTTTATCTTTTGCTTTTAATACGAATTTGGCAACATCACCTCCATTATCATGGATTTCTTGCAACATTTCTAAAACTGCTTGGTTAGCACCACCATGTAATGGTCCCCAAAGTGCAGAAACACCTGCAGAAATTGAAGCAAACAATCCAGCATGTGATGAACCAACGATTCTTACTGTAGAAGTAGAACAATTTTGTTCGTGATCTGCATGAAGAATGAATAATTTATCTAAAGCATCAATTACTTTTTTGTCAATTTTGTATGGCCCTGTTGGCAATTCAAACATTAAGCGCATGAAGTTTTCTACATAACCTTTAGTGTTATCGTAGTAATTCATAGGGAATCCCATACGCTTTCTGTACGTCCAAGTTGCAATAACTAGGAATTTTCCCATAGTTTTGCAAACTGCTTCATACATTTCTTTCTCATTTTTTACATCAACAGATTTTGGATTGAAAGCTGTTAAAGCACTTGTTAAAGAAGCTAAAACACCCATCGGATGAGCTGTTTTCGGGAAGCCGTCAATTATACTCTTCATCTCCTCGTTAACTAGAGTATATTTGCGAATGTCGTTTTCAAATTTCTCTAACTGACTTGCTGATGGAAGTTCTCCAAAAATTAACAAATAAGAAACTTCAAGAAAATTTGCTCTATCAGCTAAATCTTCAATAGC
>JACXVH010000202.1 GCA_014763515.1 Flavobacteriaceae bacterium | reverse complement strand
CCTGGCGAAACCATTATATTTGAAGGAAGAAAATTCAAATCATATAGAGGAATGGGTTCGGTTGAAGCCATGAAAGAAGGTTCTAAAGATCGTTATTTCCAAGATGTGGAAGACGACGTTAAAAAGTTAGTTCCAGAAGGAATTGTAGGTCGCGTCCCATACAAAGGGGAATTAGCAGAAAGTATGTTGCAATTTATTGGCGGACTTCGTGCTGGAATGGGATATTGCGGAGCAAAAGATATTCCAACCTTACAAGAAACGTCTCGTTTTGTGCGTTTAACAGCAAGTGGAATAGGGGAAAGCCACCCACACAATGTTACAATTACTAAAGAAGCACCTAATTATTCGCGTTAATTTATAAGAATTGTCATGCTGAGCTTGTCGAAGCATCTCATAATCTTTATGTGACTTCTCGTAAATACTCGAAGTGACAATACAATAAAATGTCTTGCTGAACTTGTTTCAGCATCTAAAAAATCCATTAGCTTTTGCTAATGGATTTTTATTTTGCACCAAAAACTTGAGCAACGTATAAGAATCTTGACTGAAAGAAACGAAACCGCTTAAAAGAAAAAGGTGTAAAATGAGGTTTTTCATAAAATGAATTTATCAAATTTTATGCCGTGAAAAAAAATCTATAAGCGTAAGCTTGTGGATTTTAATTTTTTCTAATATTCTAATTTCCAAATATCTTTTGATAAATTATATAATAAATTTTGTCGATCTAAAATTGTTTCTTTGTTCCACTCATCGTAAGATTTTAATTTTTGATTTAATCTTGTTACTGATGAATTTTGACCGATAGAATCTAATCCAGCAATCGATTTTGAAATGTAAAATGGAGATTTTGAATATTCAGTTACTTTTTTAGAAAAGAAATCATTACTTACAACAATATTCATTGTTTTTTCTAATAAGGTTAAGTTTCCTAATCGAATTTTTAAATCATCATATTCTTCACCAATTTCATTTCTTAAATTTTCGTTAGGATTAAATGGTAAAATATGTTCAATTTCAACTCCTTTTGTAATATAATTATCCAAAACTTGTGGATTATAGGAACCTAATCTTTCTTGGTCTAAAAATTGAGCAATTTTGGCTAAAATATATCTTATTCTATATTGTTGTAAATTATTTTGTCTGGTTTCAGTAAAATGAATTTTGTACTCATTTTCTTTTGAATTAATTACAGGTAAAATAAATTCTCTAACAAAATTATTTAATTCTTCTTGAGTTTTAATTTTTAAAATAAATTTAGCCCATTTTGAAAAACTTCTTTCAAATTCTTTAGTTTGCTCTTTGGTTATAAAGAAATAAAAAACTAAAGTTTCTATTTGTTTTGCAAAATGATTGAATAAATCCTGTGATAAATTTCGACCAGCTAATAACAAAATTAAATGTTGTTTAAATGCACCACCACCGAGTTTAGAAATGTTATCTAAATAAACATTTTTACTTCCATCTTTATTTAATCCTTTAAAGAAATTAATATAACAATTTGCATTATCTAGTAATAGTTCAACAAATTCAAAAGGTTGTTTTACATAATTACATTGTTCAATATTTTCAGGTTTAATGAACCACTTGTAGATTTCTTCTTCTCTAATTATTTCTTCACCACGTTGATTATTTACTTTATAATTTGACATAATAAAATAACGTAAAAAACGAAGTGGTTTTTCGTTGTTTTTCTCTAATAATTTGATTAAAGTTTTCCATTTATCTTTCAATGAATTGAAATCCTTTCTGTCTACTTGTCTAAATAAAAGGTTTTTTAATAAATCCATTGGGTTTAAACCAACTCCTCTTTCGTTAATTGTTTCAAATATTTTTAAAGCATCATTAATTTCAGGAGTTTCAATTTGAATAAATTTTAATTTCCTAAAAACATAAACAAAGAATTTTTTTAGGTTAGTTTGGTCATCCTCTTCTTTAAATCTATTTTTTAAAAATGAAATAACATTTTCATAAGCATTATATAATCGTTCAGCAGAACCTTTTAAATTTTCTGGTCGTTCGAGATTATTTGCTATTTTTGAAAGAACATCAGAACTATCTTTATATTGTAATTCTAATTTATAACAATCAACACTATCACCAAGTGAATTGACAGTTTTATCTTTTATCATTCTTTCAATTGTATCGGTATCTATGTTTCTTTCTAAATAAAGTTTTTTAAAAGCACAAATTATTAAAAATATAGAGGTTGTTCTTTGTTGTCCATCAATTAATTCATAAAACCCATCTTCATTTTTAAATACAACAGTACTTCCAATAAAATATTCTTTATTTGGATTAAAATCATATTCATCAAAGATATCTTCTAAAAGTTGATTTATTTGTACTTCTGTCCATACATATTCTCTTTGATAGTCTGGTACAACATAAAAATTTTTGAAACAATTTTCAACATCTAAATAGTTGAATTGAATTTGAATATTATTTTGGTTACTCATTTTGTTAATGTTTTTCCAAATATAAAAAATCCCATCTAAAGACGGGATTTTAAATTTGATATATTTTAAAGAACTAAATCCCCAAATAATTACTTGGTGTAATTTGTTTCAATTCGTTTTTAATGTCGTCAGAAACATTTAAGGTTTCAATAAACGCATGAATCGATTCTTTATTAATAACCGAGTTGGTTCTCGTTAAATCTTTCAACGCTTCATAAGGATTAGGATAACCTTCACGACGTAAAATTGTTTGAATAGCTTCGGCAACAACTGCCCAGTTTTTCTCTAAATCTTCGGCAAACTTATCTTCGTTTAACAACAATTTATTTAAACCTTTAAGTGTAGCTTCAAAAGCGATAATCGTATGTCCAAAAGGAACACCTACGTTACGTAAAACCGTACTATCGGTTAAATCACGTTGTAATCTCGAAATAGGTAATTTAGCCGATAAATGTTCGAAAATGGCATTCGCAATGCCTAAGTTTCCTTCTGAGTTTTCAAAATCAATAGGGTTTACTTTGTGTGGCATCGCACTCGAACCAATTTCACCCGCTTTGATTTTTTGCTTGAAATAATCCATTGAAACATACGTCCAAATATCTCTGTCTAAGTCAATTAAAATCGTATTGATACGTTTTAAAGCATC
>JACXVH010000201.1 GCA_014763515.1 Flavobacteriaceae bacterium | reverse complement strand
TCGTCCATTTCAATTCCATCTAGCATATGTGCTAAAATAGGTTTACACTTACTTTGACAAGCTGGATAAAATTGTTTGTGTTTACGTACTTCTGATTTAGGCGATTGTCCCCACCAAAATTCCGCTAAAGCAATTGGTTTTAAATTATGTTTGAAAGCGTAGTGCAATAACTTTGGCGCAGCACATTCTCCAGCTCCAGCAGGCGGATTATTGTCAAATATTTCACCAACCGATTTAGTTTCCTTCGAAATATTTAAAAATTTATATTGCTCGAAAAGTTTTTGTTGTAATTCAGATGATTTTGAAGCTCGTTCTAATTTTAAATTGTCAATTTCAGAAAGTAAACTTTCTACTTTTAACTTTTCACTTTTGACTTTATAATTCCAATATTTTGTCATTTTCTTGAGCAAAATACTTTCTTTCTTGCTTTCTTCTGATAGTTCAAATTCCAATTGTTCAATTTCGTGTAAAGAGAGATTTCCAAAAGAAGCACGCTTATCATCACGTTCTTTTTTTAAATCTTTAATGCGTTGCTTTTGACGTTGAATATCTGTTTTAGCTGCTAATTCAGTTTGCTTCAGTTTTTCTTTAGTTTTCATCTTGGCAAACCAAAACGCCAAACATCTTACCAATAACATAGCCTTCCTGATTTTCTTTTAAACCAAAATTATGATTGAAATCGGATTGAGTTTCTAGATATTCTTGTAATTCTTTTGCCGCGATTTCACTTAATGGATGCGGTTCGTAATAAAACGGAAAAGTAAATTTTTCGGGTAAAGAAATACCGGAAATATTGGTTTTGAAATGTTGGAACTTTTGGGTAATCATTTGGCAAAGATACTTTGTAAAATGAAAAAATCCATTGGAAATACAATGGATTTTAAAATAATATTATAAAGTACGATTAAACTTGAATTACCCCTAAATTAAACGGTTTTTCAATAGGGGCATGGTTTGCTGCTTCAATTCCCATAGAAATCCATGTACGGGTTTCTAATGGATCAATAATAGCATCTGTCCATAAACGAGCGGCAGCATAATAAGGCGAAACTTGGTTATCGTAACGCGCTTTTATCTTATTGAATAATTCTGCTTCTTTTTCTGGTGTTAATTCTTCTCCAGATTTTTTTAACGACGCAGCTTCAATCTGTAACAATACTTTTGCAGCTTGAGCACCACCCATTACCGCTAGTTCTGCACTTGGCCAAGCGAAGATTAACCTTGGGTCGTATGCTTTTCCACACATTGCATAATTTCCAGCTCCATACGAGTTTCCAACTACAACCGTGAATTTTGGTACAACAGAATTTGATACGGCATTTACCATTTTTGCACCATCTTTAATAATGCCACCGTGTTCTGATTTACTTCCCACCATGAATCCGGTTACATCTTGCAAGAATACTAAAGGAATTTTCTTTTGGTTACAATTGGCAATAAAACGTGTTGCTTTATCCGCAGAATCAGAATAAATTACGCCACCAAACTGCATTTCGCTTGGTTTGGTTTTTGCGCCAGTAGTTTTTACAATCTTACGTTGGTTAGCTACAATTCCCACAGCCCAACCGTCAATACGAGCATAACCCGTAATGATGGTTTGTCCGTAGCCTGCTTTGTATTCATCAAACTCTGATTTGTCAACTAAACGTTTGATGATTTCCATCATATCGTATTGATCAGCACGAGATTTTGGTAAAATTCCGTAAATATCTTTTGGTTCTAATGCAGGTTTTTCAGCTTTAATTCGGTTAAAGCCAGCTTTTTCATAATCACCAATTTTTCCAACAACCGATTTAATTCTATCTAAAGCGTCTTTATCGTCTTTTGCTTTATAATCGGTAACACCTGAAATTTCGCAATGTGTTGTTGCACCGCCTAAAGTTTCATTGTCAATACTTTCTCCAATGGCAGCCTTTACTAAATAACTTCCTGCTAAGAAAATACTCCCTGTTTTATCTACAATTAAAGCTTCATCGCTCATAATAGGTAAGTAAGCACCACCAGCTACACAACTTCCCATAACCGCAGCAATTTGCGTAATTCCCATACTACTCATTATCGCATTGTTACGAAAAATACGACCGAAGTGTTCTTTATCTGGGAAAATTTCGTCTTGCATTGGTAAATAAACACCTGCAGAATCAACTAAATAAATAATTGGTAATCTGTTTTCAATAGCAATTTCTTGTGCTCTTAAATTTTTCTTTCCAGTGATAGGAAACCATGCACCCGCTTTTACCGTTGCATCATTTGCTACAACAATACATTGCTTTCCTTGAATATAACCCATTTTAACCACAACACCACCAGATGGACAACCTCCATGTTCTTCATACATTCCGTCTCCAACAAATGCACCAATTTCAATACTATTAGCTTTGTCATCTAATAAATAATCGATGCGTTCACGCGCTGTCATTTTTCCTTCTTCGTGAAGTTTATCGATACGTTTTTGTCCGCCACCCAATTTTACTTTTGCAAATCGGCTACGTAAATCGGAAACTAATAATTTATTGTGATCTTCGTTTTTATTGAAATTTAAGTCCATTTTTTTAGTTTGTGGTTTGTTGTTTATTGTTTTTTATTTCTGATTACTGAGACTGTTTACTGTTCACTATCCGCTTGTCCCATCATCATCAGATAGGCTTTTAAGAATTCGTCAATTTCACCATTCATTACAGCATCAACATCGCTGCTTTCGTAACCTGAACGAACATCTTTAACCAATTTATAAGGATGCATTACATAATTACGAATTTGCGAACCCCATTCAATTTTCATTTTTCCAGCTTCGATATCGGCGCGTTGTTCCAAACGTTTTTTCATCTCAATTTCATATAATTGCGACTTTAACATTTGCATCGCACGTTCACGGTTATCATGTTGCGAACGCGTTTCTGAACATTGAATTTGAATGCCTGTTGGTTTGTGAACCAATTGTACTTTGGTTTCTACTTTATTTACATTTTGTCCTCCAGCACCACTTGAACGAGCTGTTGTAATTTCTATATCAGAAGGATTTACCACAATTTCAATGGTATCATCCACTAAAGGATAAACATAAACAGAAACGAATGATGTATGACGTTTTGCATTACTATCAAATGGCGAAATACGCACCAAACGATGCACTCCGTTTTCTCCTTTTAAGTAACCAAAAGCAAAATCGCCTTCAAATTCTAAAGTCACCGTTTTAACACCAGCAACATCACCTTCTTGGAAGTTCAACTCTTTGATTTTGTATCCATGCTTTTCTCCCCACATTAAATACATACGCATTAACATAGAAGCCCAATCACAGCTTTCAGTTCCACCTGCACCGGCTGTAATTTGTAATACAGCACTCATACTATCGGCCTCGTCAGAAAGCATATTACGGAACTCAATATCTTCGATATGAGAAATTGTTTTATGGTACAAATCGTCAACTTCTTCTTCCGAAATTTCTCCTTCTTTAAGGAAATCTAGCATAATTTGAAGTTCATCTGCCATATCAACTCCCTTAGTGTAATCTTCAACCCATTTCTTTTTTGAACGGATTTCACGAACTAATTTTTCTGCTTCTTTGGGTTTATCCCAAAAGCCAGGAGCTAAAGTTTTTTCCTCTTCGTTTGTGATTTCGATTAATTTCTTATCGATGTCAAAGATACCTCCTTAACGCACCAAGGCGATCAATAATATCCTTTACTTGTTCAGTATTTACCATAAATATTGTAGTTTTAC
>JACXVH010000200.1 GCA_014763515.1 Flavobacteriaceae bacterium | reverse complement strand
ATAAATTGGTTAAGAAAGGAAATACCGTTTTAATTATAGAACACAACTTGGATGTTGTAAAACTAGCCGACCATATTATTGACATTGGTTACGAAGGTGGAAAAGGCGGTGGACAAGTGGTGGCAGTGGGAACTCCAGAAGAAGTGATTAAAAATAAAAAGAGTTATACGGCTCAATTTTTGAAAAAAGAGTTATCTTAGCAACCTAATTACTTCACACAACAACACTGCTCAAGATTTAATGTTTAACTTAATTATTTGTTTACCAACAAAGTAATTTATTTTATTATGGCAGCAGATCAATACGAAAATGACGATCACAGAATCCAAGAGAAATTTAAACAAAAAACTTGGAACGAAATAAGAACTAACGACTCATGGGCAATTTTTAAAATCATGTCGGAATTCGTAAATGGTTACGAATCGATGGGAAGAATTGGTCCTTGTGTTTCTATTTTTGGTTCAGCAAGAACAAAACCTGAAGACAAATATTATTTATTAGCTGAAAAAATTGCTTACAAAATCAGTAAAGCAGGTTATGGTGTAATTACGGGTGGTGGACCTGGAATTATGGAAGCAGGAAATAAAGGAGCACACTACGGTGGAGGAACTTCGGTAGGTTTAAATATAGAATTACCGTTTGAGCAACATTTTAATCCTTATATTGATAGAGATAAAAACTTAAACTTCGATTACTTCTTCGTAAGAAAGGTAATGTTTGTTAAGTATTCTCAAGGATTTGTTGTTATGCCTGGTGGTTTTGGAACTTTAGACGAACTATTTGAAGCAATTACTTTAATTCAAACGAAGAAAATTGCAAAATTCCCTATTATTTTAGTTGGAAGTGAGTTTTGGTCGGGTTTAATGGATTGGGCAAAAGCCGTTTTATTAGATAGATTCCACAACATTAGTCCAGAAGACTTGAACTTGTTTAAAATTGTAGATAATGAAGATGAAGTGTTAGAGGCTCTTGATACTTTCTACAAAAAATACAATTTATCGCCAAACTTCTAATTTGGTAGTTAAAAATAAAAATGTCATTTTAAGTTTGTTTAAAATGACATTTTTTGTTTAAAAAAAAGCAGACCTATAAGCTGGGTTCTGTCTCCAAAAGGAGTCTTATCATTTATCTAGTTCCGCAATTACTCACGGAATCCATCTGCCTACCCCTCAGCATTGAACGAGCCGCTCTTAATTGCTGATATACATGGCATTTCACCGCATAGAGTTTACCTGGTTTCACTACAGCATTACCTGTACATACTTTCTGTTGCACTTGTCCTCGCCTTTCAGCGGACGGGCGTTACCCGCTATGCTTGCTCTATGGTGCCCAGACTTTCCTCTCCTCTTTCGAGCAGCGATAAGACGGTCTGCGGGCGCAAAAGTAACGACTTTAACATTACCTTAAAAACTTTATAGCATTAAAATTGTAACTTTAAAATAAAAAATGAAAATAGAATATCATTATGCATCCGTTTCTGTAGCACTCGAAGAATTAAAAAAACTAGGTTTCAATTTTGATTATAATATTCATGAAAATGAAATTATAATGGATCCAGATGGTTTTATCATACATCATATTTATAGATATGAAGGTGAAACAAATCCTGATGATGAATCTATTGTTTATGGTATTTCTTCATTCGAAGATAAAAAAGGAGTTTTTGTTTCGGGTTATGCTGCTAACTCTTCTTCTGAAGCTGTTAAAATTTTAGAAAATTTAATAAAACTTTCTTCTTAAACTTTATATCATTGACTTAAACATTAGCATACCTATAATAAATACAAATAGTAAATAAAAGAAAAATAACAATACAAAAAATAACAATGATTTTAGAATCAATTGTTTCATGGTAAGGTTAAATATTCTTTTTAAAGCATAAAAATGGTAACCAAAAATAACAGGATACATTAAGGCTGATAATGTCATGTAGCTTTTAACAAAAAAACCAAGAAGTATTATTAAACTAATAGTTAATATTGATACATGATTATAGGTGTAGCAATAAATAATATTGTGCTCTGCAAAATTGTAATCTTTTCGTTTCCGAAAAACTAACTTAGATAATAATGCAAAAAAAGGTATAAATGCTGTTGATATAAAACTGTGATAATCAAAAATTGATGATGTAAAATTTTGCATATCAAAATTTTCAATTTTAGCATCGTTACTTCCGGTAAAATTGATTTCGCCATAAAATCCTTTTTTCATCAAATAAATATTCAATCCCGAAATTGTAATTGAAATTAATAAATAAGTAAACGGATTTATATATTTATGTCGTGCACCTTTTAAATAACCATTTATTACAGTTTCGGGTGCTTTAAAAAGCATTCTAAATGTTTTTGCAAATTTATTGTCGTAACTCAAGAATTTTTCAGCAAACTCTATCAGTAATGATTTTGTAGTAACGCGCTCGTTTACTACTCTTCCACCACAATGCGGACAAAACTGAAAATCTTCGTTGAATGGAGCATCACAATTTTTACAAATCATACAAATAGTTTTAACAAAAATATAAAAAAATACAGGTTTTAATAATTGTTTTTCGCCTTCAATTGTGAATAACTTTTATCTATTTTGTACTATTGAACTTGTAATTTGAAGGAAGTAAAACTATATTTGTCTTTCAATTGAATTTATGGAACAGTTTATAGTATCAGCTCGAAAATATCGTCCGCAAACATTTAAAGATGTTGTGGGACAAAAGGCTATTACGAATACTTTATTAAATGCAATTGAAAACAATCATTTAGCTCAAGCCTTACTTTTTACTGGTCCGCGTGGTGTAGGAAAAACTACTTGTGCCCGAATTTTAGCTCGAAAAATTAACCAAGAAGGTTATGACGATCCCAATGAAGATTTTTCATTTAACGTTTTTGAACTAGATGCTGCTTCTAACAATGGTGTTGATGATATTCGTAATATTATTGACCAAGTTAGAATACCGCCACAAACCGGAAAATATAAAGTTTATATTATTGACGAGGTTCACATGCTGTCGCAAGCCGCTTTTAATGCTTTCTTAAAAACATTAGAAGAACCTCCAAGACATGCTATTTTTATTTTAGCTACAACTGAAAAACATAAAATATTACCCACTATTTTATCGCGTTGTCAAATTTTTGATTTCAAAAGAATTACTGTTCAAGATGCGAAAGAACATTTAGC
>JACXVH010000199.1 GCA_014763515.1 Flavobacteriaceae bacterium | reverse complement strand
GGAAAATTTAGCGGCAAATGCCGAAAGAGATTCTATAAAATACATGCAAGTGAAGTACATGCAAGACCATCAAGATCAAGAGTTTTTAGGTGTTATTTCAGGTGTTACCGAATGGGGAATTTATGTAGAAATTATAGAAAACAAATGCGAAGGAATGTGTCGTATACGAGAAATTAAAGACGATTATTATGTTTTCGATGAAAAACAATATGCATTAGTTGGTGAAGTTTCAAAGAATATAATACAATTAGGCGATGAAGTTTACGTTAAGGTAAAAAATGCTGATTTAGTTAAAAAACAATTAGATTTTTGGTACATTCGCAAAAAAGGCGAATAAGAATTTTTTAAAAATATAGGTTATAAAATAAATGTCATGAAAAAAATATTCTTCACATTATTGTTAATTGGTTCAATTTCTTTTGCTCAAGTTGAAAAAAAATTAGGTGATTTTTACAAAGTAACAGCATTTGATCAAATTGATGTTCAATTAGTTAAGAGCGATGAAAATAAAATTATTATCCATGGTGCTGATGCTGAAAAAGTTGAAATAGTGAATAAAAATGGCGAATTAAAAATTCGAATGCCTTTTACAAAACTATTACAAGGCGATAATATTTCTGTTACTTTATATTACACAAAATTAGAAGCTTTAGAAGCTAATGAAGGTTCTAGAATTGCTTCTGCTGATAAATTAAAAGTTTCTCATTTCGATATTATTTTAAAAGAAGGTGCCCAAATTAAATTAACTATTGAAATTCCTAAACTTACTATTCGTGTTGCAAATGGTAGTATTCTAGAATTAGATGGTACGTCTCGTTATGTAGATGCTTTAATTAATTCGGGTGGAATTTACAAAGCAAAAGATTTAAAAACTATACAAACTACAATTACCGCAAATACAGGAGGAGAAGCAGAAGTTTATGCTTTAGATTTCGTAGATGCTAAAGTAAGAGCTGGTGGAAATATTTTGATTTATGGCAAACCAAAACAAATTAATCAAAAAGTTGTTGCTGGCGGTAGTATAGAACAAGCTAATTGATTGTAATTAGTAAAAAGTAATTAGTGATTAGCGATTTTTTATATAGAAATCATTAATTTTATGTTTTAATTTAAAGAGTTTAGTGACTTTTCACTTATAACTCTTCACTTATCACTAAAAACTTGCATTTTCAAGATATACTTACCGCTATTCCTTGGGGACTTCTATTGGCTTTTTCAATTGGTCCAGGTTTTTTTGTTTTATTAGAAACTAGTATTACAAAAGGTTTTCGTGCAGCTTTTACATTTGATTTAGGAATTGTTTTTGGCGATGTACTTTTTATTTTAATCGCTTATTTAAGTACTAATAAACTTCTTGAACAATTAAAAGATAATCCTACTTTATTTATCATTGGAGGTTTAATTATGTTCATTTACGGATTAGCTTCTTTTATTATGTTAAAACGTAATTTTAAGAAAAAACAAGATGAAGTGAAAGACGATGATAATATTCCTAAAAACAATTACTTCGGATTATTTTTTAAAGGTTTCCTTTTAAATTTTATTAACATTGGCGTACTAGGTTTCTGGATGATGATTATCATTACTTATGGTCCGCAAATGAATATGAATACACAAAGAATATCTATTTTCTTTACTGCTATTTTAGCTTTTTATTTATTGTTTGATGTTGCTAAAATACTATTAGCTAAACAATTAAAAAATAAACTTACGCCACAAAATATTTATAAAATTAAACGCGTTATAAGTATTATTATCTTAATATTTGGTTTGTTTTTTATGCTTCAAGGTTTTTTTCCAAAAATGAAAAACGATCTCACTAAAAAAATTGAAAGTGTAGAAAAAGAGGTTTAAGTAAAAATATAAAATAAAAAAGAGCAACTAATTTTAGTTGCTCTTTTAGTTTAGAGGCATCGCCCGGATTCGAACCGGGGTAGACGGTTTTGCAGACCGCTGCCTAGCCGCTCGGCCACGACGCCATTACTTGAACGGACTGCAAATATAAAAAACAATTAACAATTACCAATTTATAATTGATAATTTTTAATTCGTAATTCCTAATTAGTTTCTAAACTCTTCCATTTCAATGGTTACACTTTCTACATCGCCACCAATTGGTGGATTTAATTTAGAAACTGCTACTTTTATTCTAGCTACTTGCGGTAATTCTGCAAAAATTCTAGTTATAATTCTATGTGCCACATGTTCTAATAAATGCGCTCTTATAGCCATTTCTTCAGTTACAATTTTATTCAAATCAACATAATCTACTGTATCATGTAGATCATCTGTTTCTGCCGATTTTCGTAAATCCGTCTTTATTTCTAAATCTATTCTATAATCACTTCCTATTTTTCCTTCTTCTATTAAACACCCATGATAAGAGAAAGTTCTAATATTATTTAATTTTATTGTTCCCATAATTTTAATGTTTATGGTTTATGGTTATTTGTTTATTGTTCTAAAAAACTTCATTAAAACCATAAACTATTAACCACAAACTTTTTTATCTTTGTCAAAAGTAAAAAAAAGACAATGTCTACTGAAGAAAAATCATTAAATTTTATAGAACAAATCATTGAAGAAGATTTAAAAAATGGTTTGTCAAAAGATAAATTACGTTTTCGATTTCCACCAGAACCAAATGGCTATTTACACGTAGGTCATGCAAGTGCTATTTGTTTAAATTTTGGCTTAGGAATAGATTATAATGCACCTGTAAATCTTCGTTTCGACGATACAAACCCATCAAAAGAAGAACAAGAATACGTTGATGCTATAAAGCGTGATGTAGAATGGTTAGGTTTTCAATGGGACAAAGAGTGTTACGCTTCTGATTATTTCCAACAATTATACGATTGGGCGATTGAATTAATCAAAAAAGGGAAAGCCTATGTAGACAATCAGTCTTCAGAGGACATGGCAAAACAAAAAGGAACACCTACGCAACCTGGAACCGATAGTCCTAATAGAAATCGTTCTGTAGAAGAAAATTTAGATTTATTCGAAAGAATGAGAAAAGGAGAATTTCCTAACGGAAGTTACGTTTTACGTGCAAAAATAGATATGAGCTCTACAAATATGTTAATGCGCGATCCTATTATGTACCGTATTATGCATGCGCATCATCATAGAACAGGAAACGATTGGTGTATTTATCCAATGTACGACTGGGCACATGGAGAAAGTGATTATTTAGAACAAGTTTCACA
>JACXVH010000198.1 GCA_014763515.1 Flavobacteriaceae bacterium | reverse complement strand
TGGGAAGCTTTTGCGAGTTACGCCTTCAATAAATCACATTCAACTTGTTATGCTTGGATTGCTTATCAAACGGCTTATTTAAAGGCGCATTATCCTGCCGAATATATGGCGGCTGTGCTTTCTAATAATATGAATGACATTAAGCAAGTTTCGTTCTTTATGGAAGAATGTAAGAGAATGGGATTAAATGTTTTAGGTCCAGATGTGAACGAATCGTATTATAAATTTACGGTAAACGAAGAATATGCGGTTCGTTTTGGAATGGGAGCGATTAAAGGTGTTGGGCAAGGAGCAGTTGATACAATTGTTGAGAACAGAAAAGAGGGTAAATATAAATCGATTTTCGATTTAGCAAAGCGAATTGATTTGCGTGCGGCTAATAAAAAGGCATTCGAAAACTTAGCTTTAGCTGGAGGTTTTGATGGTTTTGGTGATACACATCGTGCGCAATATTTTCATGATGAAGGAGATGGTATTACCTTCTTAGAAAAAGCCATGCGTTACGGTTCTAAATTTCAAGAAAATGAAAATTCTGCTCAAGTAAGTTTGTTTGGCGACGCGTCTGAAGTTCAAATTCCAGAACCCATTGTTCCACCTTGTGAGGAATGGAGCACGATGGAAAAATTAGCCAAAGAGAAAGAAGTGGTTGGAATTTATATTTCTGGACATCCTTTAGATGATTATAAATATGAAATGAAATATTTCTGTAACACGAAATTGGAACACTTAAATGATTTAAATTCTTTTATTGGAAAAAATGTTTCTGTGGGTGGAATCATAACAAAAGTAGAACATCGAACAGCTAAAAATGGAAAAGGTTGGGGGATGTTTACTTTAGAAGGTTATGATGAAAGTTATGAATTCAGAATTTTTGGTGAAGAGTACTTAAAGTTTCGCCATTTTTTAATTCAGAATAATTTCACCTTTTTAAAATTTGTAGTAAAAGAAGGTTGGGTAAATGCCGAAGGAAAACGAAGCGATCCTAAAATTCAGTTTTTAGATGTAAAAATGCTTCAAGACGTATTACCTTCTTTTGCTAAAAAATTGGTATTACAATTTAATATTACAGAATTAAGTGAAAATTTGATTCAGTCGTTGTTTGATTTGTTCCAAAAAGAAAAAGGGGATCATCAAGTTACGATTGAAGTTTTAGAATTGGAGAAAGTAATGAAACAAGTTGTTTCGGAAGCTACGGTTGAAACTTTAGAAACAGAAGATGATGAGGAAAATATTGAAGTTGAGGTTGAACCAATGGTTACCGAAGTAGAGCAAGTTCAAGTGGTTACAAAACTAAGTATGCCAAGTCGTAAAATGAAGATTAAGATTTCAAATGAGTTGCTACAAGAGCTTGAAAACCGTCAAGTTTCGTTTAAATTGAATTAATGTAATCTAGCTAACAGTTTTCTAAAAGGGTAATTCTGAAATTTGCTATAAATTAATTTTTATGAAAAAGTTTATAGGAGTACTTACATTTTTATTTACAGGATTTTTGACTGCTCAAGTGACTGAAAAACCTGAAGATGTTTCGCCATTATTAATTGGTGAAAAGATTCAAAACACAAAATTGTTTGATGTAGAAGGTAAAGTAATTCAAACAGATGATCTGTTGAATCAAAAAACAGTTTTAATTGTTTACAGAGGCGGTTGGTGTCCGTATTGTAATTCGCAATTAGCAGATATTCAAGAAATTGAGTTAGAAATTGTGAAATTGGGTTATAAAATAATTGCAGTTAGTCCTGATGCTCCAGAGTTTTTAAAAGAAACTCAAATCGATAAAAAATTGCATTATAACTTGTATTCAGATAGTGAAGGTTTATTCATGAAAGAATTAGGTATTGCATTTAAAGCACCTGAAAAATATGGTAAAATGCTTGGTAAATATTCTGAAAACAAAAACACTGAGTTTTTACCTGTACCAACGGTTTATGTTTTAAACAAAAATAGAGAAATTGAATTTTTATACATTAATCCTGATTATAAGTTCAGACTTAAAGGTGATGTTTTAATGGGAGTGTTAAACGCATTAAATTAATTTTTGATATATAAGTATAGAGAAAACCAATTTTATTATGCGTAGTTTCCAAAAATAAATAATTACTTTTGTGATAGTAAAATAAATTAAAAATAAGAAAAATATGGCATTAGCAATAACAGATGCTACTTTTGAAGAAGTAGTATTAAAATCAGATAAACCAGTAGTGGTAGATTTTTGGGCAGCATGGTGTGGTCCTTGTAGAATGGTTGGTCCAGTTATCGATGAAATTTCTTCAGAATACGAAGGAAAAGCAGTAGTTGGTAAAGTTGACGTTGATGCGAACCAAGAATTTGCTGCAAAATACGGAGTTCGTAACATTCCTACAGTATTAGTTTTTCAAAATGGAGAAGTAGTAGGAAGACAGGTTGGTGTTGCTCCTAAAAAGACTTATACAGATGCAATTGATGCATTGTTGTAATATGATTTTTTGAAAAAGAAATGAAAAGGATAAACGAAAGTTTGTCCTTTTTTTATGGTTTTAACTTAAACAAAGAATTGGTTTTTAATTATCTTTACGATATGAAGTTAGATTCTCAAATTGAAAAAGTAGCCAGTTTTAACCATTTAGAATTGTTGGCAAACCAAATTGTTGAAGGATTCATCTCTGGAATGCATAAATCGCCATTTCATGGATTTTCTGCTGAATTTGCCGAACATAAAATTTACAATCTTGGCGAAAGCACTAAACATATCGATTGGAAATTGTTTGCCAAGACCGATAGATTATATACAAAACGATTTGAAGAAGAAACAAATATGCGTTGTCATTTAATAATTGACAATTCTTCTTCGATGCATTATCCTGAATTAGGTTCAAACCAAGAGTTTTATGAGAATAAAATTGGATTTTCGGTCTTAGCCTCGGCTTGTTTAATGAACTTACTTAAAAAGCAGCGAGATGCAGTTGGTTTAAGTGTGTATTCCGACGAATATGAATACTATTCACCAGAAAAAGGTAGTGATCGCCATCATCGCATGATTTTAAACTTTACCGATATGTTTCAGCAAGAAAACGAAGAAGAAATTTTTAAAGCTTTACAGCATTTAAAGCACAATAAACATAAAGTAGTTGTTTTTCATGTTTATGATAAAAAAACCGAATTTTCTTTTGATTTTGATGCTTCTCCAAAGAAATTTGTAGATGTTGAAACAGGAGAAACGATTAATTTGTTTTCAGAAAATCTAAGAGAGGAATATGAAAATATAATTGCTTCTTATTTTGAAAAAATTAAATTGAAATGTTTGCAATATAGAATACAATATGTTCCTGTAGAAATAGGGAAAAATTTCGAAAAAATTTTATTGACTTATTTGACTGAAAAACAAAAGTTTGGTTAAAATAGTAAAAAAAAGTTTAATTTTTTTTGTAAAAATATTTGGAAGATTGAAAAAGCGTTGTATATTTGCACTCGCAATTAAGCACTGGTTTGGTAGTTCAGTTGGTTAGAATACATGCCTGTCACGCATGGGGTCGCGGGTTCGAGTCCCGTCCAGACCGCTAAAATTGGGAAATTTTCAAAAAGCGTTTCTTTTTAGAAGCGCTTTTTTGCCCAAAGAAAGTATTGATTTTTGCTCTTTTCTTATTTAAGAGCTTGATCTAAAAATAGTTGTGTTGTTTATTCCTGAGAAATCAGGAAAGGTTTAGTAGTTAGACCAATGAAAAGCTGTTCCGTTTTTACGGAAGGGCTTTTTTGTTTTTATAGGGTTTTTTACTCAAAAAAAGGTGTCAATTAGGTGTCCTATTCTTTCTACAAGGTGTCCTATTTAAAATCAATAAATCATATAATATATAAGCCATGAAAAAATTAAGTATTTTATTCATTTTACCAAAGAGTAAAATTAGACAAGACAACAAAGTTGTGTTACTATGTAGAATGACCTACAATAAAAAAAGAAAAGAATTCTCTACAGGAATATTTATCAATCCGAATTTATGGGATAGTTCACATCAAGAGGTAAAACCTCCTAATGAACAAAACAATATTATTAATTCTCAATTAAACCTGATTAAAACAAAAATTAATCAGGTTTTTTTATACCTACAAGTTAACGATGCTGATTTTTCTGTAGATGATATTTATAGAAAATAAGGTTATACTAAAATTTTTGTGATGTAAATTCACAAAGAAAAGATATTCAAGATGGATTTTATTGATTTTTTACGAAAAATGTTAGGTATTACCTCTGATTTTGCTATTACTTCTATTGAGAAAGATGAAG
>JACXVH010000197.1 GCA_014763515.1 Flavobacteriaceae bacterium | reverse complement strand
TCCCGAATTCTGTTTCAACAATTCATCCACAAAACCTTGTTTGTCTTTCGGGGAAATAACAATCGATTTTGAATTACCATAAAAAACTTCAATTCTATCGGTTAATGAAGAGGCTGGTGTACTTAATATACTATCTGTCTCTTAATTGATTTAATAGTTGAAATCGAAAGGTTTTTATTGACAATAAATCCTGAATGAATTTTCAAATTCCCTTTTGTAATTGTATAATTTGTGTCGTAAAGCAAATACATAATTAAGGCAAAAACAACAAGCATAATAGCAAAAATTACCCAATCTTTTTCTTTAATTCCAATAATAATTGCTGGAATTGAAGTTGCCCAAAATAAAATTGGTATAAACTTATCAACTTTTGATGGAAATACTCTTTTCATTTTCTCAAAATTAACATTGCCTATATTATATATTTTATAGTTTTTAGCTTTTCGATTTTTCAAAAATCAATTCAGCTTTTGCTTTTAAATTATCAAAGCCTTCTAATGTTGTGGTAGTCAAAAACTCCTCTTGCCCATTTTTATTTAAAGCTATTAAATATTGATAAAACTGCATTTGTTTTTTACCATAGCTTGATGTTATTCCACTAACATCTACTTTTGCTATTTTCTTTTCTAACTTATCAAAATTAAACAAATAAGCGTGCTCTGATAATTCAACAATTTCTATCATTTGTTTTATTTCATCATATTTTTTATCTTTTTTATCAAGTAAGCTCAAGGCATCATCTAAATATTCTGTTGCTATAGTAACAAATTTTTTCTTAACATTAGAATCATCTAAAAACAATGAAAAATCAAAATATTTTACAGCTAAACGAAGAGCTGTCGAATATACTTTACTTTTGAAATACAAAACTGATTCAGTTGTCATATATTCAATGTTTAACTGATAAGGCGTTAATAGATTTTTTACCTGACCAATATCCATATAACCAACATTTTGCTCTAAGATTTTGCCATTTCCATCAGTTATTAAAATATTAGGAATTGCTCTTACATTATACTTTGAAGCTAATCCTTTATTTGTATCTAAATCTATTTTTGCAAATACAAAATTAGAAGTTAATAATTTTATATCTTCTTTACTCCAAACATCTGCCTCCATTTTTCTACACGGTCCACACCAACTTGCTGTAAAATCTAAAATTATTAGCTTGTTAGTACCTAATGCTATTTTTTGAGCATCATCAAAGGAATAAATTGTTTGCGCTTCTACTATAAATGTTGTTAATGCAAATACAACTGCTAAAACTATTTTTCTCATCTTTAAAAAACTATACTATTCAATCAAAAATATAAAAAATACGTTTATAAAAGTAACCTAAGCTAAAAAATGTTAGAAAATTGAGATGAAAAGCTAAATACTATTTACCGTAAACTGTCAACTAAAAAATTATAACATAATTTTTTTCTTCATTTCTTCTACTATATTATAAGCAGCTGGACAAATAGCAATATTTTTCAACGTTAAATTTGAAATTTGTTGAAACTTTTTCCTGTCGGTATGTGGAAATTCTCTACAAGCTTTCGGACGAACATCGTAAATAAAACATTTATTATCACTATCTAAAAAAGTACACGGCACACTTTGCAACACATAATCTTTATCTTCATCAATTCGAAGATATTGTTCAATAAATTGTTGGGGTTTTAAACGTAAATGTTTTGCAATTCTTTCAATATCTGCCGAAGTAAAAAGTGGACCCGTTGTTTTACAACAATTCGCACAATCTAAACAATCGGTTCGTTTAAATTCAGCTTCATGCAAATCTTGCATTACATAATCTAAATTCTTGGGCGGTTTCTTTTTTAGCTTGTCGAAATACTTTTTATTCTCGTTATGCTTATCTTTGGCTAACTTTTGTAATATGTCAATTAGTGGATTTGTCAATTTGTTATATTTTGATGTAAAATTAAAAAAACGACTCAACAAATAAACATATAAACACATAAACTTGAAATGAAAGATTTATTCGGGAAAGCCATCTTAGATTTCCAAACCAATAATAATCCACAGGATTTAATCACAGAAACATCTATTAGTGAAGCTGATGAAATGAGTGTTGCTTATTTGTTTCGTGATTATAACGAAATGCCAAAAATGGAACAAAAAGCATTACAATTGGCAAAAGGAAAAGTACTTGATGTGGGCTGTGGCGCCGGAAGCCATAGTTTGTATTTACAAAACGAACGAAATCTTGATGTCACTTCTATTGATATTTCTGCAAATGCCATTGAAGCTTGTCAACTTCGAGGCTTAAAAAAAGCTCTGGTTCAAGATGTAATGAAGATAGATGCTGAAAGTCTTCAGCATGACAAATATGACACTATTTTATTATTGATGAATGGTGCTGGAATGTGTGGCAAGCTGAAAAACATTTCGAAGTTTTTAGTAAAACTGAAATCACTTTTGAACGAAGGCGGTCAAATTCTATTAGATTCTTCTGATATTATTTATATGTTTGACGAAGATGAAGATGGTGGCAAATGGATTCCGACTGATGTGGATTATTATGGTGAAGTAGTTTTTGATATTTCTTATAAAGGTGAAAAAGAAAAACCTTTTGACTGGATGTACATCGATTATAATACTCTACAAAATGCGGCTCATGCAAATGGTTTAAAGTGCGAATTAATACTTGAAGGAGAACATTTTGATTATTTGGCGAAATTAACTCATTAAACCTAAAAGATATTATATATCTTTATTTAAATTAAAAAATATTATGTCTTTAATCTTAGATAACATAAGTAAACACATAACTTTAAGCGAAGAAGAAAAATCATTATTCTTATCTAAGACCGAAACCAAAAAAGTAAAAGCAAAAACCATGCTTTTAAATGCGGGCGAAATAAGCAAGTATTCCTATTTTGTAAACGAAGGCATTTTAAGAAGTTTTACAATTAATGATAATATAGTAGAACATATTTTAAGTTTTGCCTGTGCTGATTGGTGGATTGGTGATATGTATAGTCTGATTTCAAAAAAAACAGGTCATTTATTTATCGAAGTTATTGAAGACGCCGAATTGGTTTTACTTTCACGTGAAAATCAAGAAGAGTTATCAAGAACGCCTAATGGATAATCTGAGTTTGAGTGCAGGAGAACGATATGAAAAATTTATTTCCAAATACGGTTCACTTCAACAACGTATTCCACAAAAACAAATTGCATCATATATAGGTGTTACTCCAGAATTTTTTAGCAAAATGAAAGCTAAAATTTTAAAAAAATAATTTCTTAATCTAGGTTAAGTGCTCTTCTCCTTTGCAAAAAGTAAATTTGTAGTATACATTAAGTAAATTTATATACTATGAAAAATTCGGTTTTACACAAAGCAAATGAAAGAGGACATGCTAATCACGGATGGCTTAATGCTTATCATAGCTTTAGTTTTGGCTCATGGTATAACCCTGAAAAGGTAAATTTTGGAGCTTTGAGAGTTTTAAATGACGATACTATTGCAGCCGGAATGGGTTTTGGTACACATCCACATGATAATATGGAAATCATCACCATTCCTTTAGAAGGAGATTTAGCACATAAAGACAGTATGGGAAATGCATCTACAATTAAAAGTGGTGACGTACAAGTTATGAGCGCAGGAACAGGTATATTGCATAGTGAGTTTAATCCTAATCGTGACCAGCATACAAAATTATTTCAAATTTGGTTGTTCCCTAAATACAGAAATGTAACTCCTCGATACCAACAAATCACTTTAGATAAAACAAAGCAGAAAAATAGTTTTGCACAAATATTATCGCCTAATGCTAAAGATGAAGGAGTTTGGATTCATCAAGATGCATGGTTTTATTTAAGCGATTTTGATGCAGGATTTTCAAAAAAACTTGCGCTTAAAAAAGAAAGAAACGGTTTCTATATAATGAATATTGAAGGCGAGATTGAAGTTAATGGTGAGAAATTAGAAAAAAGAGACGCTATTGGGATTTGGGAAACCAATGAAATTGAAATTAAAGCCAATTCCAGTGCAAAATTTTTAGTTATGGAAATACCAATGAACTATTAAAAAAGAAATGAAATGAAAAAAATTATTGCCTTTGGCGCGTCAAACAGTAAAAAATCCATAAATAAGGCATTTGCAAGATTTGCCGCACAGCAATTTAATACAACCAACATTGAAATTATTGATTTAAATGATTTTGAAATGCCTTTGTTTTCGGTTGATAAAGAAAAAGAAACTGGCATTCCTTCTCTTGCTCAAGATTTCTTTAATAAGATTAGTGAATGCGACTTATTAGTTATTTCACTAGCTGAACATAACGGTAATTTCACTGTTGCATTTAAAAATATACTTGATTGGGTTTCACGAATAAACACAAAAGTATTTCAAGATATACCTATGCTCCTACTTGCTACTTCTCCTGGCGCACGTGGTGGAAGTTCTGTTTTAGAAATAGCAAAAAATAGATTTCCTTATCAAGGAGGAAAAATAATAGCTAGCTTTTCATTACCCAATTTCAATGAAAATTTTGATCTTGATAAAGGAATTACTAACAGCGAATACAGAAACAAATTATTAAAAATTGTAAATTCAGTCCAATTCTAAAAAAATGCTATTTTTGCTAAAGTTTTGAGTAAGAAATTTAAACTCATAAACTTTTAACATTTAAACTTAAAACATGAAAGCATACGTTTTTCCAGGTCAAGGTGCTCAATTCACAGGAATGGGTAAAGATTTATATGAAAGCTCACCTTTAGCAAAAGAATTGTTTGAAAAAGCAAATGATATTCTAGGTTTTAGAATTACTGACATAATGTTTGAAGGAACTGCTGAAGAATTAAAAGAAACTAAAGTTACACAACCAGCAGTTTTCTTACACTCAGTAATTTTAGCAAAAGTATTAGATGTAAAACCAGATATGGTTGCCGGACATTCATTAGGTGAATTTTCTGCTTTAGTTGTAAATGGTGCTTTATCTTTTGAAGACGGATTAAAATTAGTATCGCAAAGAGCAATGGCAATGCAAAAAGCTTGTGAAATTATGCCTTCTACTATGGCTGCTGTATTAAACCTTGACGATAAAGTTGTAGAAGATATTTGCGCTTCAATTGATGGTGTTGTGGTAGCTGCCAATTATAACTGTCCGGGACAATTAGTAATTTCTGGCGAATACAAAGCGGTGGAAGCTGCATGTGAAAGAATGAAAGAAGCAGGTGCAAAGCGTGCCTTAATTTTACCTGTTGGTGGAGCTTTTCACTCTCCTATGATGGAACCAGCTAGAGAAGAATTAGCAGCAGCTATCGAAGCAACTACTTTCTCAACTCCAAGTTGTCCAGTTTATCAAAATGTTACAGCTAGTGCTATTTCTGATGCAAGTGAAATTAAGAAAAACCTAATTGCTCAATTAACTGGAGCGGTTAGATGGACACAATCTGTTAACCAAATGATTGC
>JACXVH010000196.1 GCA_014763515.1 Flavobacteriaceae bacterium | reverse complement strand
ACTTTTGTGGAGTAAAGAGCGTATTATGGAAGTATATCTCAACAGTATCGAAATGGGTGATGGAGTTTACGGCGCCGAAGCAGCTTCAAAACATTGGTATCATAAAGAAGCAAAAAGTCTTTCAAAATATGAAGCGGCTGGAATTGCTGTAATCCTTCCAAATCCACGAAAATATAAACCAATTAATTCTGGACCCTATATTAATCGTAGAAAAGCTACAATTGCTAAATATATTGGGTATGTATATTTAACATATTAAATAATGCTTTTAGAAACTCAAAACAGCATTTCACAAATTGATGTACTTCCTTCAGGAATTTATATTTTATCTTTAGAAAATGAAAATGGTTCAATAGGAACCAGGAATTATAAAAAAATAAGTTTATGAAAACGCTATTAATCTCAGTCTATTTTACGATAATTGGTTTAAATGTAGTCAACATCAATAATACTGAAACTGTTTTAAAAGAGGTAAAATTAGAAAGTAGTTTTACACTTATAAACGATACAAAAGAAAAAGTTACTATTCATACCGGAACTGGAATTGTAAGTTTAAATAAAGGTTCCAAAACTAGTATAGGATGTAATGTTGGAAAAGAAGTTCGCTGGGCAAATGAAGGTAAAAAAGGAGATGTCATTTTTAAGATAACCAAAGATATCTGTGGCGAAACATTAAAACTTTCTAAGTTTACAAAATAAATAAAAATCCCGACTTGTTCGGGATTTTTTGTTTTTTTGAAAGTAACGTTTTATAGTTTTTCCCGACTAATAAACAAAAAACTAAAAATTATGCAAGCACACGAAATAGATTACCATATTTATGGTGAAGAAATGCAATATGTAGAAATTGAACTTGATCCACAAGAAGTTGTAGTAGCAGAAGCAGGAAGTTTCATGATGATGGAAAACGGCATCAAAATGGAAACTATTTTTGGTAATGGAAGCAAACAGGAAGGTGGAATTTTCGGCAAGTTATTATCGGCTGGAAAACGCGTTTTAACAGGCGAAAGTTTGTTCATGACAGCGTATCAAAATATTGATATGGGCAAACGTAAAGTTTCATTTGCTTCGCCTTATCCAGGAAAAATTGTAGCAATCGATTTAATGAAATATGGCGGAAAATTTGTGTGCCAAAAAGATGCTTTCCTTTGTGCCGCAAAAGGTGTTTCTGTTGGAATCGATTTTTCAAGAAAATTAGGTCGCGGACTATTTGGTGGTGAAGGTTTCATTATGCAAAAATTAGAAGGCGACGGAATGGCGTTTGTTCACGCCGGTGGAACGTTAGCACGTAAAGAATTACAACCTGGCGAGGTCTTAAAAGTAGATACGGGTTGTATTGTAGGTTTTACAAAAGATGTACATTATGATATTGAATTTGTAGGCGGAATTAAAAATACCATTTTTGGAGGTGAAGGTGTTTTCTTTGCAACACTTCGTGGGCCTGGGGTGGCTTATATTCAATCATTACCCTTTAGTCGTTTAGCAGATAGGGTAATACAGGCGGCACCTCAAATGGGTGGGAAAGACAAAGGTGAAGGTAGTTTACTAGGTGGACTTGGAAATCTTTTAGATGGAGATAATCGGTTTTAATTAAAAAAAATCCGCTCAATTGAGCGGATTTTTTATAGACTATAATTCAGATTAATACTCCATCGATACTTGGCTTCAACATTTCCACCGGTTAAATTTTGATTTATAGGTAGCATGGTGTTAGCTCCAAATGAAAATTTATCTTTTCCAATTTCAAATCCTATTTTTCCAAATAAAATATCACCTTCAGTATTTCTTATTTTTTGTCCGTGTTGATAATTGGTTTCATAAACTTCACCAGCAAAACCAGCTTGCGGAACAAATGATAGTTTTTCTTTTTCTAAAACATAAAAGAAAGTGCTTCCATAATTGAATTGGTTTCCAAAACGATAGTTTTTCTCATTTTCGGTTTTAATCGTATAATTTACCATGGTATTTAAACCTATTTTATTTTTACGAATAATATATTCTGTAGCTAAAATATAATCCCAACTTCCCGTTCCTAATTGGTAACTTGGATTTACACTTCCATTATTACTTTCATTGTATTTCCCTGTTGGCATTTTTACACCACCACCAAGCATTACATGATGTTTATAGTTAAGCGAATCGTTTTTGGTTTTAACTATTGAATAAAATCCTAATGCGGTAATATCGCCAATACCTGATATAGATTGATCGCCTAAGTTTGATTCACGATTATGAAAATGATATGGAACTAATAACGAAATCTGTATTTTATTACTAATAGGAATTCTTCCCCACAATTGAATGGTATTAAAGTTTTCATTGTACCATGGCGAATTGCTATATAATCCGTCTGTACTTTTATACGATTGATTAAAGTAACGAACGCCAACAAAATTAGGATTAATCATAGAAGAAAACCCCATACTTCCACCACTTGCAGAACAACCACAAGCGTCACAATCATCTAGAATTTTATAATATTTTGTAAATGGATTTTCAAATGCTAAACTATCTTTTTCTTTGGCAGATACCATAGAAAAACTTAAAATTATAAATAAAATTATTCTCTTCATTTTTAAAATTCTGCGAAACGAGCATCGGTCAAGAAATCGTTATCGGTTAAGGTTTTTAAGAAAGCGATGATTTTTGTTTTTTCATCATTGGTTAATGGAATTCCAAGTGTACCGTTATTGTTTAAACTAGGATCTAAATTTTGTGTATTGGTTACACCACTTGCATAATGGTTAAGAACAGCTTCTAGAGTATAAAACCTACCATCATGCATATAAGGTGCGGTTTTTTCGATATTTCGTAAACTAGGTACTTTAAATTTGTGCATAACCATCTAATTCCGTTTGTGTTAATGTTCCACCAGATTCATTTCTTCTATACTTGTCGAAACGAGAATTTGACGATGTGAGCATAGTCATGAACTGTGCTAATGCTTTTAGCATATTTTCACTATTTATCTCACCATTTTCAAAAGCTTGTCTATATAATTTTTGATATTCCGAATCATTTTGCATCATCGTAATAATATCAATGATATTTCCATTCATTTCCAATTCGTTTGAAATGGGAGCCATCGATAATAATTCTATATGATTAGCAGCTCCGTCCCAAAAGAACTGTGTTTGATACGCCATATTTTGAATCGGTGGAGCATTTCGAGTACCAATTCCATCACCTACACCATGACTAAAAGTGTGCCCGTGATGTGTAAAAGCGTCTTCTTGAATATGACAAAATCCACACGATACAACACCATCTGAAGCTAAGCGACCGTCGTAAAATATTTTTTTTCCTAGTTCAAATCCTTTTTCAGTAAGAGGATTGTTTTCCATATTGTAAGCCAAAGGTGGAAAATTACTTGGAACTTGATAATTGATAGGAATATTTTGATATTCCGATTCATAATCGGAACTACAACTTACTAATAAAAGTAATGTTGCAATGAATAAAAATTTGTTCATTTTTTTGGATTTTAATCCATTAAAAATTGAAAGCAAGACCTTGAAAATCCAAGATCTTACTTTTCAAAAAATATTAGTCGTTATGTACGTGGTGTACTTCGAACATATTAGGAACATTGTTTGCCATGATGTTTTGAACTTTTGTTCCACCCATTACTGAAGCCCCTTCATCAAAATTGATTACTGTTGTTCCATCAATAACTTTTTTTAAATCGGCAATGATATGCACTTGAGGTGTAATGTTTGTTCTTACTAATGCATTTTCAGGTAAATCTAAAGTTACTGATGCATAATTATAAACATCTCCAGTTTTTCCTGTATGAACTTTATATTGAGTTTCAGTTGTTGTTGTCGCTGAAGTGTAAGTTCCTTCAAATTTCACAAATTTATAGCCAGCAGCCCAAGACCAAGTCATACCTAGGGCTTGCGCATTTGTCCACATATCTCCTTGTCCATCGGCTCCAGCATTAAATTGCTCTTCATCAACTCCTATACCAAAAGATACTTTATTATAATTTCCTGCAGGAATATTAGGTAAAGATAAAAGAGTACTTTCAGCATCAGCTTCGTTTACAAAAAAGTAGCTGTCTGCTTTAGGAACTGTGTAAGTTGAACCATCTTCTTTTGTTAAAACGATATTACTTACAATATAAATTGCATTTGATGCTTTTATAACCTCACCGTTAGAATTAGTGTAAGGGGTGTTGAATGCAAAATTTGCATCGCCATAAACGTTATCAAATTCTAATTTTAAAGTTCCTTCACCAGAAATTGTTTCTGAATCGTCGTCGTTTGAACAAGAAGTTAAAGCTAAAGCAGCAACCATAGCGACTGCGATATTTTTGAATTGAATTTTCATTTTTTAATTATTAGTTAAATTTTAAATATTGATATATAAGCCTATTTGTTAAAAGACTTTAATCTTAAAACAATAGAATAGATTGATTTTCTTGAAAAAATCGAATAAAATTTATGCTAATAATACAGGTGGGTGAAAGGTTGAATTTGTACAAACCCCTTTATACAAATTCAAATAATGAGAATTAATATTGTTTTTAGAGAAACAAAAAGTTGGACTAAAAATAAAGTCGGCAACTTTAGAGAGATATAAAACTTCAATTTCTGAAGTTCGGTTTTTTTTATCTTGAGATTGTGGTTTTTCTTCTTCAGAAACTTTTGCTAATTCTTTTTTAAGATGACACTTACCATTACATTTAAGCTCTGGTTTATCTTTATTTTCACAAAGTTCATTAGCTATATATTCATAATTAACCATGTATTCCAAAAGTGGAATTACAGGTTTTATAAGGAATAAAATTCCAATAATTATGAATATGATTTGTTTCACACGGCAAAATTATAAATAATTTTAAAACTAGAGTTGATATTATCATAAAAAAGCTTCCGTCAAAAACAGAAGCTTTAATAATTTATAGATTGAAAGTTCTATTTCAATTCTCTAATACCCATATTATACAAAATAAAAGCTTGGATATCTACTTGTTCGTTAATTATAGCTTCTGTAGATTTACCAGCGCCATGACCTGCATTAGTATCAATACGAATTAAAACCGGGTTTGGTCCTGTTTGTTTTGCTTGTAATTCGGCAGCAAATTTAAAACTATGTGCTGGAACTACTCGATCATCGTGATCACCTGTAGTAACTAATGTTGCTGGATATTGAACACCTTCTTTTACATTATGAACTGGTGAGTAACCTTTTAAGTATTCAAACATTTCTTTGTTTTGTTCGCTAGTTCCGTAATCGTAAGCCCAACCAGCACCAGCAGTAAAAGTATGATAACGTAACATATCTAAAACTCCTACTTGAGGAATGGCCACTTTCATTAAATCTGGACGTTGTGTCATAGTTGCACCAACTAACAAGCCTCCGTTTGAACCACCTTTAATCGCTAAATAATCAGATGAAGTATATTTCTCTTTTATTAAATATTCTGCAGCGGCAATGAAGTCGTCAAATACGTTTTGTTTTTGCATTTGCGTTCCTGCATCGTGCCATTTTTTACCATATTCACCACCTCCACGTAAGTTAGCTACGGCATAAATCCCTCCATTCTCCATCCAAACTGCATTAGCAATGCTGAAACTTGGTGTTAAGCTGATATTGAACCCTCCATAACCATATAGTATTGTAGGGTTTTTACCATTTAATTCTGTTCCTTTTTTATAGGTAATAATCATAGGAACTTTTGTGCCATCTTTAGAAGTATAAAATACTTGTTTTGATTCGTAATCTTCTGTTTTAAAATCAACATTTGGTTTATTATATACTTTGGATGTACCAGATTTTGGATCGAATTCATAAATTGTTCCAGGAGTAACATAATTTGTAAAAGACAACATAGAATTTAGTTCCAACATTATCAATTACATCATTGTTAGTATCAAAGTTGTTTACAATGTTTACAATTGGTCCGTTTTTAGCTAAATCTTTAATGTATAATTCATTACCATTTGTAGCATTTGCAGCAGAAATTACTAAGTAATTTTCATCTTCAGTAACATAACCGCCAACATATCTTCTTTTCTCGTTTTGTCCAAAAATTACTTTGTCTTCACTTTGTTTTGTACCTAATTTGTGATAGAACAATTTATGTTGATCTGTTTTTGCTGAAAGTTCGCTTCCTTTTGGCTTTTCATAACTTGAATAGTAGAATCCGTCGTTTTTATACCAAGACATTCCACTGAATTTTACATCTACAATTGTATCGCCAATTTGTTCTTTAGTTTGCGTATTTACTACAATTACTTTTCGCCAATCGCTTCCACCTTCTGAAATTGCATAAGCTGCTATTGAACCGTCTTTAGTAAAACTCAAGCCACCTAAAGAAGTTGTTCCGTCTTTTGAAAAAGTATTTGGATCTAAGAAAATTTCTTCTTTACCACTTGCGTCTTTTCTATATAAAACAGATTGATTTTGAAGTCCGTCATTTTTATAGAAATAAGTATAATTCCCTTCTTTGAATGGAGCCGAAATTTTTTCATAATTCCAAAGCTTTTCCATTCTTTCTTTTATTTTATTTCGGTACGGAATTTTATTTAAGTAATCAAAAGTTACTTCGTTTTGGGCTTTTACCCAAGCTTCAGTTTCTGCGCTTCGGTCGTCTTCTAACCATCGATAAGGATCTTGAATAGAATCGCCAAAATAAACATCTATAGTATCAACTTTTTTAGTTTGCGGATAAACCACACTCATATCTAATTCTTCGGTTTTAGTTTCTTCTTTCTTACAAGCAATAATTGAAGTAGCCGCTAGAAGAAAGATTATTGTTTTTTTCATTTGTAAAGTTTTGGTTTACAGCAAAAATAATAAATTGATTTGTTAAGTTTTGTTAAAATAAAAACCCTTTGGAAAACAAAGGGTTTTTAAAATTTTATAACGAAACTGTTATTGGGAAGCTAACTTCTGCATCTGTTGAGCCTCCTGCATTTGTAATGTCTCCATCACTAACACCAGAAGCTTCTTTGTTTGGTTCGTGACGTAATGTAACAGTTAGTGTTCCTGTTCCAGCATTGCCAGTTACTAAAGTAAACTCCACACCAATTGGATCTCCATTATCATCTACATCATCATAAGTGAATGATCCTAAAGAATTTGTTAGTTGATAGAAAATTTGATGTTCTACACCTTCTTCTGTAATATCTTCAGCTGGGTTTTCTAATTCATTTAAGAATTCTACTGAACCTAAATAAGTTGAATTTGCATCTAAATTTCCAGAAACTGTAATAACAGGAGCATTAGGTCCGTCGCCATCTAAATCTTGCGATTTTAAAGTAACTACATTACTTCCGTTATCTAAAGTAATAGTTACAGTTGTGATTACTTCTTCTTCGTTTACTGGTGCAGAATCATCATCTGAACAAGAAAATAATGTAAATACTAATAATGCGAATGATGCTAATTTTAAATGTTTCATTTTTTTAAATTTTTAATAATTAAATTTTAATTGAATTTGAAAGTTTCTACCTAATTCATTAGCATAAAAACGCTGGCGATTAAGATAGTCTCTATAGTTAGTGTTTAATAAATTTTGTATTGAAAATGCAGTTGTTAGTGTTTTGTTTTTAAATACTGAAAATTGACATTCGATTTGAAAATGTAATAAACTATAAGTATTTGGAGGCGTACTAATATCTACTATAGCTGGAGTTAAATTTCCGTTTACTAAAATATTGGTTTCAAAATTAAAATTTGGATAATTCGTTTGTCTTAAAACCGTTTCTGATTTTAATTCAATTTTTAAATTATTCCAATTATCATTTTTATATTGAATACCGTGAGTTGTGTTGAAAGGCGGCATATCAATTAAATAGTCATTTGATTTTAAATCTCTACCAATTAAATAAGCAAAGTTTCCATTGTAACTGAAATGATTATTAATTGCCCAAATCCCGCTAATGTCTATTCCGGTTAACAAAGCATCGGTTTGATTGTATTCCCAAACAGGAAAAGCACCACGAATTGTTGTTTCAAAACCTGTTGGTTGCAAATAAATAAAATCGGCAATACGATTTACAAAAGGATTAGCTTCTAAAGTAACTTTCTTCCATTCTTTTCGAATAGTTGAATTTATCTTGATTGCTTTTTCTTGTTGCAAACGTAAATCTCCTAATTCAATTTGACCTATAGCATGATGTAAACCATCGCTGAATAATTCAGAAACATTTGGATTTCTGGTTGCTAAACCTACGCTGAATAACCAATTAATTTCATGATGAAACTGTTTGTTAAAACCTATACTTCCAGCAAAATTATGATAGTCAAAAGTTGGTTTTGTTAGCCACTGCGTTCCAAAATCTTCTACAATAAAATGCGAAAAATCATCATCATAACCGCGTTCATTCCATCTCGATTTTAAATAATATTTTGATGCTTCAATTCTGGAAAAATCATAACGAATTCCACCTTCAATTTTAAATGAATTATCAACTCTATAATTAATAATTGAATAAACACCGAAGTCAATTTTATCAAAATTCGGAATTAACGGACGAATACCAGTATTAGGATTAGCCGAATTATCTTGGTAACCAAAACTTATACCATTTGTTAACTTCCAATTGTTTTTTGAAAACTTATGATTTGTTTGAAAGTTGTTAGAAATTAAATCCAAATCTAAAGCCGGTCGCTCATCTTCACTATCTCTTCGAATATCAAATTCCTTTCTATTATTAAATTGAAAAGCATATTGAAAATCGATTTTTGAAAATTCGCTTAATCTTTGTTCGTAATTTAACTTTACCAAATGATGTTGCACTTCTTGTTTAGGACGATTAATATTGTAACTAAAAGTCTCTATTACATATGGCTCTTGGTTTGTAATTGCATTATACAAATCGGTAACATTACCAATATGTGATGCTTTTAAAATCCCCATTTGCACATTGTAGAAACTATAAGAACCAGAAATTGTATAATTATCCCGAACGTATCTTAAGTTTCCAGAAAAGTTTTGCTCACGATTACCAGTATTTGATAAAACGTAATATGGTGCTTCTCTGTCTCCAAAATATTTAGCTGTTCCAACAATATTCCATGCCCAACCTTTGCGAGTGCCTTTTGTTAAGCTCGAACTAATACTTCCGCCTCTTCCGTTTGAAGAACCTGTAATAATAGTTTTACCAATTAATGTGTCTTTTTTCAAAGAAATTGGCTCAATTACTACAATTCCACCAATGGCGTCTCCACCATATTGTAGCGTTGACGCTCCTTTTAAAACAGTTAAAGAATTGGCTGCATTTACATCAAAATTTGGCGCATGTTCTACACCCCATTGTTGGTCTTCAAGTCTAACATTGTCACTAATAATAGGAACTCTAAAACTATGTAAGCCATTAACAACAGGTTTTACAATAGTTGTTCCTGATTTTAATGTGCTTACGCCCGAAATCTCTTTCAAAGCATCACCTAAAGTTACACTGCTGTAATTTTCAATAGTTTCAGAATTTATCTTTTGCTCATTATCAATTGTACTATTTTTCATAATACGTTTGCTAATAACAACAGATTCTAAATTTGTAACACTCGGAAATAATTGAATGCTAAATTCGGTATTTTTAGTAATTAAAATAGTTTCGGATATAGATTCATAACCAATATAAGAAATGTATAATTTATAATTTCCTTCTGTAAGATTTTCTATGTAATAATTTCCTTCACTATTTGTTGTTGTAATCTTATTGCCTAAGTGAATATGCACATCTTTTATAGGTACATTATTTTCATTTGTAATTGTTCCTTTTAAAGAATATTGAGCGCTCACTATAAAATGAGACAATAAGAGAACACAAAGTAATAAACGTTGCATTTTCTATTGTAATTAATTAAACTCTAATTTTATTTTAGAATAAATTAATTAATAGGTGGACCGCGATGCGAAAATAAACTTCCACAAAAGAACGATGTTGCTTCTTTTATACTAAAAGAATACGGACTTTCTTTGTAGAAAGTATAATGTTTAAAACTAAAAATTTCAGTTTTTAAGAATGAAGTAAATTTAAAATCACAAATAGGACAGTCATCTTTTTCTGTTAAAACTTTTGTGCCAATGGTTAGTGATTTTTCAGTTTTAGGATTTTTAAAATCTGAATTGTGATGATGAGAAAAAGCATGCACCGATTGGTAACTCACTGCAAATAATACAGCGAACATTAAAAATAGGTTTATAAACAGATACTTTTTCTTCATTTGTGCAAAGATAGAAAGTATATATTAAATAATTTGTTAAAAAAAGCACCTCAATTGAGGCGCTTTTTTTATAGTAAGTTATTTTCAACTAAATATTCTGCAATTTGAATGGTATTTGTAGCAGCACCTTTTCTCAAGTTATCAGCTACAATCCACATGTTTAATGTATTAGGCTGACTTTCATCTCTTCTAATTCGTCCTACAAAAACATCAT
>JACXVH010000195.1 GCA_014763515.1 Flavobacteriaceae bacterium | reverse complement strand
ATGATTCAAGGTGGTTGTCCACAAGGAACAGGAGTAGGCGGACCTGGATATCAATTTGACGATGAGTTTCATCCAGAATTAAGACATGATGGACCTGGAGTATTATCTATGGCAAATGCTGGTCCTGGAACAAATGGTTCACAGTTTTTCATTACTCACGTTGAAACAAGTTGGTTAGATGGAAAACATACGGTTTTTGGTCACGTTGTTGAAGGACAAGATGTTGTAGATGCAATCGCTCAAGGAGATGCTATAGAGTCTATCGAAATTGTTAGAGTAGGAGATGAGGCTAAAAACTGGAACGCTATTGAAGCTTTTAGAAAATTTGAAGGTTCTCGTGAGCAACGTTTAGCTGAAGAAAAAAGATTAGCTGAAGAAGCTTTAGAAAAATTAGCGGCTGGTTTTCAAAAAACAGAAAGCGGTTTACGTTACCAAATTATTCAAAAAGGAAGTGGTAAAAAAGCTGAAAAAGGTAAAAAAGTTTCGGTTCACTATCAAGGAGCTTTAGATAACGGACAAGTTTTCGATTCTTCATACAAAAGACAACAACCAATTGATTTTACTTTAGGAGTTGGTCAAGTAATTGAAGGATGGGACGAAGGTATTGCTCTTTTAAAAGTAGGTGATAAAGCTCGTTTTGTGATTCCGTCTTACTTAGGGTATGGAAGTAGAGGTGCTGGTGGTGTAATTCCTCCAAATGCAACTTTAGTTTTCGATGTTGAATTAATGGACGTGAAATAGTTTTAAAACTATTTTAAATAATAAATTAAATCCCAAAATTTTATATTTTGGGATTTTTTGTTTTGAAAATAACTATTTTTACCTAAATCAATAAACTATGAGAACTAAATTATTAAGCATTATTGCAGCTTTAACATTACTAGCATCATGTTCTTCTAGTAAAAATGCCGTTGCTAAAACGGAAACAAAAACAAAACCTATTGCTGTATTAGAGGTTGTAGAATTAACTCCCGAGTTAGCTCAAGGGAAATCTATTTATGAAGGAAAATGTGGAAGATGTCATAAACTTCCAGCAGTTGAAGATTTTACAGTTGAAGAATGGCAACCCATTATGTTACGCATGCAAAAAAAAACTAAAATTTCTGATGAAGAGCGTGAGTTAGTTAACAACTATGTAACGATGAAATAATTTTTAAAACTCGTGGTATATCAATAAATGCGAGTCAATTTTTTATATGAAGAATCTATTTTCTTTCCTCTTTCTTTTTTTTTCTATTTTTTCAATAGGTCAAGTTCCTCATTGCGGTTATGATTTTACCTCTTATATTGTTGTAGATGTTCATGAAAACGGTAAAACTGAAAACATAAAAAGCCTTAAAATTTCTATTGTAGATGAAAATAATGTTGAGGTTTTAAATATCGATAATAAATACAGTTGGAATAACTCTAACAATCGGCTTTTATTTACTCAAAATTATTTGATAAGTAAAGAAGGTGAAAAAGTACGTTATTTTTTTCCGTATGCTCAAGATCAATATTTTTTGTCTGTTAATAATGCATTTCCAATTGAAAACTTTAGTGTAAAAATTGAAGATGTTAATGGACTTTATAAAACTCAAATTCTTCCTCTACAAAGTTTTAATCTTTATATTTTATGTTCTTCAGAAAATGAAAAAGCTAAAATGTTCGGTAGAAGAACAAATAGTCCAGTTGAAGTGATTTTAGAAAAACATTAATGTCTAAATTTTAAAACAAAACTCACAATCGATGTAGAAATATATCTTCCTGGAAAAAGAAATATTTCGAAAAATATTAAGAATCGATTAATGTCATCTGAAATTCTAAAGGGATGGTCAATTGGTGTTCCAAATAAGCCTATATTATTATAATCAGGTTTTACTTTATAATTATAAGTAATTGATAAGTACACAATTAATAAAATTGTAATAATTATAATTTTTTTTAAATTGAAATTAGTATCATTATTTAGCCATAAATAATAATATCCAATTATAAGTAGAATTGAAATTACAAAGTGAATGTAAATTTTGAATTTTGGTTTATTTACTCTTGGTGGAGTTTCTTTTGTAATTTCTCCAATATTTTTCGGATTAAAATATTCTCCTAACCACTCAAATAGACTCATAAATATTTTTTATTGATTACTGTACACTGCGACTGAACACTAAACTATTTCCACTTAATATTACAACCAATACTTGGTTTTTGAGGCTCAACTATTTTACGATTGTAGATTACAGCATCAATAGCGTTACGTAAATCGCTTCCACTAACAGGAATTGCATTTGCCGGACGAGAATCGTCTAATTGTCCACGATAAACTAGTTTATCTTGATTGTCAAATAAATAAAAATCTGGTGTACAAGCGGCATCATAAGCTTTGGCAACTTCTTGCGTTTCGTCAAACAAATAAGGGAAATCTATTTTTTGTTCCAATGCAAAATCGGCCATTTTATCAGGTGCATCTTGTGGATATTTCACCACATCATTGCTTGAAATTGCAACTACACCAATTCCTTGAACGCGATAATCGTTCGCAATCATTACAATTTCTTCAATAACATGTAGCACAAACGGACAATGATTGCAAATAAAGATTACTAGTGTTCCTTTGTTACCTTTTATATTTTTAAATGAAAAATGTTGATTAAAATTAGTTGCTGGTAAATTAAAATCAGGAGCTTTTGTTCCAAGAGCTAACATATTTGATGGAGTTTGCGCCATTTTTGGTTAGGAAATTAGAAGTTATAGTTGTTATACGAAATTGTATAGAGAATGTTACAAAAGTGATGAATTTTCTTAAATTTGAATAAAAAAGGAATCATGATAAAAGAAGAAATAACTTGGCAAGATTTTGAAAAAATAGATATAAGGGTAGGAACTATTTTGGAAGTAAATGATTTTCCAGAAGCAAGAAATCCAGCTTATCAATTATATATAGATTTTGGAATTGAAATTGGAATTAAAAAATCATCTGCTCAAATAACAAAACGGTATACTAAAGAAGAATTAATTGGCAAACAAATAATTACAGTTGTTAATTTTCCAAAAAAGCAAATTGCAACTTTTATGAGCGAATGTTTAGTTTTAGGAATTGTAGGCGAAGATAAAGACGTTGTACTTTTATCGCCTAATTTTAAAGTAGAAAATGGTTTAAGTATGGCATAAAAAAGTCAATTGTTATTGTTTTGTCTCGGAATATAAAATAAAAAAGTGGTACTATAACATAAACTGTGTAAGTAGAAAAAATAATGGGGTTTTAAAACCCCATTATTTTTTTGTTTAATTTTAAATTTTACACAGTCTTATGAAA
>JACXVH010000194.1 GCA_014763515.1 Flavobacteriaceae bacterium | reverse complement strand
AATGATTGAAGTAAAAGACATAGAAAAATCTTTTGGAACACAAAAAGTATTAAAAGGAATTAGTACTCGTTTTGAAGCTGGAGAAACAAGTTTAGTTATTGGACAGAGTGGTTCTGGAAAGACCGTTTTTATAAAATCGCTTTTAGGGATTCACACACCAGAAAGCGGCACAATTTCTTTTGATGGACGTATTTATTCAAATATGTCGAAAGATGAAAAACAAAGCTTACGAACTGAAATTGGAATGGTATTTCAAGGGAGTGCTTTATTTGATAGTATGACGGTTGAAGAAAATGTTGGATTCCCATTAAAAATGTTCTCAAACAAAACACCTAAAGAAATAAAAGAGCGAGTAGATTTTGTTATTGATCGTGTTAATCTTGTTGATGCACACCATAAAAAACCATCGGAAATTTCTGGAGGAATGCAAAAGCGCGTGGCGATTGCCAGAGCGATTGTAAACAATCCTAAATATTTATTTTGTGACGAGCCTAACTCTGGTCTTGACCCAAAAACCGCTATTGTAATCGATAATTTAATTCAAGAAATTACAAAAGAATACAACATTACTACGGTTATCAATACACACGATATGAACTCGGTAATGGAAATTGGCGAGAAAATTGTGTTCTTGAAAAACGGATTATTAGAATGGGAAGGTTCTAACAAAGAAATTTTTAAAACCGATAACGAAGCTGTTACTGATTTTGTTTATTCTTCAGAATTATTCAAACGCGTACGAAAAATGTATCTTGAAGAAGATAAATAACATCGTTTTTTTTCACTCCGAATGTAATGAGAAGTCTCATAATTAGAATAATGAGATTTAGCTACGCTGAACCTTCCGTTTCTCGACTACGCTCGAAATGACAATAAATAACTATTCTGATTTTACAACCACTTTTTGATTTTTAAGTTTAGATTGTAACCATTTTTTATATTTAGCTACTTCTTCTGCTATAATTTTATTAGAAACCTCTTTTTTAAATTTAATAACAAAATGCGGAACTGTATCGATACTTTTAAAATTGGTATGTAAAATATTATAATACGAAACTTCCTCTATATTATCATTTAAACTTTGAATTTCGTTTGCTACATCAACAAAAGAAACGGTTGAACCATTACTTAATTTATTCTTTAAATCTAAAATTTCTTTTTCTTTTAACAGTAATTGCTCTTCTTTTTGAGACAACAATTGTTGCGTTGTTAGATATGAATTTTCGATTTCTGAAAGTCGAGACAATGTTTTTTGATTCTGTAAATCTTGAACACAATGAATGATGGTATTATCGTAACCAAAGTCTTTCATTTTCTTCTCTAGCTTCTCAATTTCGTGTCCCTCCAAGTTGGTTCCTAAAACTGCAAAACTTACTTTTTGTTTTGAAAAATCTTTTTGAATATCGAAAACTCCAATTCCCTTTTCATCTTTTAATTCCGCTAAAACCAAATCAACTTTTTGTTCAAAATCTGACTTTTTATATAATTGATAAAAGAAATAAACACTCGGAATAAAAATAGCTAAAGCAATGAATGTTAATATTTGAGAAATACGTTTCTTTCTTTGAACATCAGCATATTCTTTTAATGGAAAACGCAAAAACTTAACCACCAAATAGGTAGCTGTTGCGATAAAGATAGTATTGATTGTAAATAAAAACAATGCGCCACCAAAGAAATTCCATTTCCCCGTTGCTAAACCATAACCTGCTGTACAAAGCGGTGGCATTAGTGCAGTTGCAATAGCTACTCCTGCTAGAGTGTTTGTCGATTTATTTCTTCTACTTAAAGCTACAATTAAAGCTAAACCACCAGAAAGTGCTATAATAATATCAAGCACATTTGGAGAAGTTCTTGCAATTAATTCTGGTGTTTCATTTTGGAACATTGGCACACTAAAAAACAAAAACGATGTTACCAAACTCAAAACAACCATTACTCCAAAATTCTTTAACGACTTTCTAAGTAAATCTAAATCGTAGATACCTAATGACAGTCCCATTCCTAAAATAGGTCCCATTAAAGGCGAAATTAACATGGCTCCAATTACAACTGCCGTAGAACTTGTATTTAAACCTGTTGATGCAATTAAAATAGAAAAAATTAAAACCCAAGCGTTTTGACCTTTCATGTCAACACCAGCTTTAATATCGTCTATAGTAGCATTTCTATCAGTATCGTTATAGATATCAAATATTTCTTCTAAAAACTTTTTAAAACTCGCAACAGATTGGCTAAAAGCACTTTTATTTTCTTCTTGCATATTACTTTATTTTTCCGACAATTTTCTTTATGTCTTGTTCTTTACTTTTAGGGTAAATTAAAAGCGTATCGTCTTTGTCTACGATAATGTAATCGTTTAAACCATCAATAACCACTAACTTTTTACCTTCAGCACGAATTATATTATTTGAAGCATTTTCTAAAAGAACTCTAGCATTTACAACAGCATTATTATTTTCGTCTTTATCTAGCTTTTCGTGTAATGAACCCCAAGTTCCTAGATCATTCCAATCGAAAGTTGCTGGAAGTACAAAAACATTATGAGCTTTTTCTAAAATTGCATAATCGACAGAAATATTTTCGGTCAAAGGATAATTTTCTTTAATAAACTGTGTTTCGTTTGCGGTGTTATAAACATCATATCCTTGCATAAAATGATCGTACATAACAGGTTGAAATTCCTGAAATGCATTTAAAACTGATTTTACACTCCAAACAAAAATACCTGCATTCCATAAAAAGTTACGACTTTGAATAAACTTTCGAGCTGTTGCATAATCAGGCTTTTCTCTAAACTGTTTTACCTTTTTTATAGGTCTAGAATCTAGTTTATCATATTCAATATATCCATAACCTGTATTGGGAAATGTGGGAAGAATTCCTAGTGTCATTAAGTTATCTTCTCTTTCACAAAAATCGAAGGCATGTTGTAAATTGGCACAGAATTGTACCTCATCTTCTATCCAATGATCTGATGGCGCAACTACCATAACCGCATCAGGATTTTCTTTTTTTATCTTTAGAGAAGCATATAAAATACAAGGCGCTGTATTTCTCATAGATGGTTCTAAAATGATTTGCTCTTGTTCTACCATCGGTAATTGCTTTAAAACAATATCATTATAAACCTCATTTGTTAAAATAAGAATATTCTCTTTAGGAATAATTTGAGAAAGCCTTGTAAAAGTTTTCTGAATTAAGGTATCACCTGTTCCCAGCATATCGTGAAACTGCTTTGGAAAATCGGTTGTACTAACTGGCCAAAAACGAGAACCAACTCCGCCAGCCATTATAAT
>JACXVH010000193.1 GCA_014763515.1 Flavobacteriaceae bacterium | reverse complement strand
GGTGTAAATTATTTTCCTGATTTCTATTGGAAAGTCAAAAAATACGGTGAGTTCTTCCCAATTTTCTTCCCAAGATTTTACCGCATAAGGATATTTATGTTATAGTACCAAAAAAGAATTCAAAATAAGGGTTTTTTAAGCCCCTTTTATATTTTTATACTTACACAGTTTATGTTATAATACCTCTTTTTATTTAAAAAGAAGAGATTTTATGTTAACTTATTATTCTATTTTAGTTAATATATAATCAATTTTTTCTTTTAATTCTTTATTTTCTTGTTTTAGTTTTTCAATTTCAGTTTGTTGTTCTTGTATGGCTTTAACAAGATGAGGGACTAATCCTGTATAGTTAACTGCTTTAAATTCTATTTTTTCGTGAGGAACTTCTAATTCTTTTTTTACTAGCTCTTCATCTGCTTCAGGTTGAATTGCTTTTGTAACCAATTCTGGAAAAACTGTTTCAATTTCTTCTGCAATAAATCCTGTTTGGTTACCTTTTGGTAAATTCATAAATGGTAACTCATCTGTTTTGTATTGATATTCTTTAACTTTTAATAAAACTAATTTTGAAAGTGTAGAATTTGCATCTTTTACATTGTATTTTAAAATTGAAGCTGAAGGTAAATATGTACCAGTAGTGTAAACATTTCCAGCAAAATATCCTGCGTAACTTATTGTTCCACCTCCAAAACTAGAATAGATTCCATATGATCCAGAACCCGATTGATTATAAGCATAATTATAACTTCCATAAGAAATTCCATTTGTACCGTTATATTTATAGGAAGAGTTATAACTTCCATAACTTCTACTTAAACTAGTACCATTGTAATTATTTGTTCCCAAATTAACACTCGCAAAAACGTCTCCACTATTAAGGGTAGTGGTTGGTTTATTTATTGAATTATATATGCCATAACTACTAAATGAAGAGGTAGAATTATTTTGAGTATATAAATTTAATGTTCTTGTTTCTGAAGCTCCTGAAAAGTTTCTGATAATATTTGAGGCATAAATTGCATTTCCATTATTATCGTATATATATAATGGATAGGGGTTAATATTAGTACCAATTGAAACATTTCCAGTACTTTTGTAAACACTTGTACCATTAATACTCCAATCGCCATCGTCTAAATTACTTGGGTTCACCCAATTTACATTACCGGCACCATCGGTTTGCATGACTTGCCCAGCAGTTCCTCTAGTTAAAGGTAAGATATAATGATCTGTATTATTAGTTGTATTTCCTATAGATACACGACCAGAAAAATAGCCAGCATAGCCATTTGTTAAATTGCCTGCATAGGAGTACACCCCATAATGACTTGCTCCGCCAACAGCAGGAGGAATTGAAGCATAAAAGCCATATTTATTTCCAGTAGTTGCAGACGTTGTTATATAATCAAAATTTGTAGCAAAACCATACCAGTTTCCATTACCACTTCCGTAAAAATATTGTTGATTTCCAAATCTATCTGAGTTTCCAGGGCCATCAAATAAATTGTATTCTCCAAACACAGAACCAAGACTTGAGTTAAATTGATTATAAACTCCATATTGAACGCTGTTATTGTTACTAATAAATTCGTTACGAATTCCAGTATTTTGGGTGTTAGTTGTACTAGTAAAATTATTGAATAAACCATATTTTTCTCCTGCAGCCGTTGATGAAAAATTATTTCGAACACCTTGTTTTATTCCAGTTCCTGAACCAGAGATGTTATTCGAAACACCCGTATGACTTCCATTCCCTGTAGAATTTAATTGATTCCAAACTGAAATATTAATACCGTTGTTAGTTCCATATATGGTATTAAGAACAGCAACTTGTGAATGTGCATTTGTTGAATTGTTTGCTAGTGAGTTTTCAACACCTATATTGTCTCCATAACCAGAAATAATATTTCTTGTTCCATTAACGTTAATACTTTGTGTACCCGCATTTATAGCATTATAAGTACCAGTAAATAAACTATAGCCATTACCAGTTATTTGATTGTATGTGCCAATTTTACTTCCAGCACCATCATTTACTAATCGATTGTAGTTTCCATAAATATTACCTCCATTATTTCCAGTTATTAATTTATATGAACCATATCTTAAACCAGAGGCATTACTAATAATATTTAGGTAATCACCATAAATATCTGCTGTAGCGGTATTAAATACTTCACCAAAATTTATATATTTTGGACCACTTCCTGTATTGTTTATCGTGTTATAAACTCCATAAATAGGAGCATTTCCATTACCAATAAAATTTGAACGAAAGCCAATATTAGTTGAACCACTATTAACATTAAAAAAATTATATACTCCAGTTTGAGGTCGATCTCCACCAAAATAATTATTTACTCCGATTATTTGACCATTTGTAGAATTTTTTGAAAGTGTATTTAACAAACCAATTAAATTGCCCTGCGAATTATCGATTAAATTATTTTGATAACCATAAGTAAAATGTGTGGAAGATGTGTTACTATTGTTCCCAAAATTCATGTATCCAATTTGATTGCCGCCATTTAAGGTTTCAAAATTATTATAAAAACCGTATTTGGGACCATTGCCATTTATTCTGTTATAAAATCCATAAATAGGAAAAGAAGTAGTAGCATGCGTTATTGAATTTAGAATTCCGTAATGAATATAGTCTGTATTAGTTGTTAAAGAGTTTTCAATACCAGTTCTAATTCCTGTTCCAAGCACAGATGATTGTGAAAAGCGAGCTGTTGGAGTTGTTATATTAGAGCTGAATACATCTAATGGACTATTTGCAAGATTTTGTCCAATTCCTACATTTCCTAAATGAAAAATATTATCATTTATGTCATTTGGTGCACTTGTTGTGTTTTGCTCATACCAGTCATGATCTGGAGTGTTACCTGATATTATGGGTGTCCAACTTGTTGTTGTATTATTCCAATAATAAAACCCTTTTGTAACACTACCATTTCCTGTAGCGAAAATCATCATTCCGTCTTGGGCTACAGTAGGATTTGTTGATGGAAATTCATCGATTTTTGGAATTAAAACACCATCATTATTAGCGGGAGTTGATGCATTGGAAGAACGAATATCTAACTGCGCATTAGGTGTAGTTGTGCCAATTCCAACTTGAGAAAATATAGGATTAAACGATAATAACAATACTATTAAGTGTATTTTTTTCATACGAGAAATTTTTTCAAATTTATTTCTTTTTTTTCAAAATTTTTCCTGAATCGATAAATTGTTAATTTTTGACGATGAAAAATATCAATTTTTATTGTATCGGTATTATCATACTACCAGCT
>JACXVH010000192.1 GCA_014763515.1 Flavobacteriaceae bacterium | reverse complement strand
AAATCGATGATGGCGTTTTCTGTTGGTAAAACTATTATTCAAGCCGAAACTGGTTTGTCTTATATTTCTGAAAATCATGATAAATTAAATTATGATGCAAAAGGTTTTATGGCAGAACTTGTATTGCGATATGGTGTTTGGAAAGAAGAATTAGAAGTTGTTGGTGAAATTCAATATCAAAGAGATAAATTTAATTCAGTTTATGTAGATGAAAGTAGAAGCGGATTTAAACAATTGACGCTTGGTGCCAAATATTTATTTTATGATCCACATAAAAACTATGAAGAAAAACCAAATTTATACAGTTGGAGAGCACAACATAGTTTTAAATGGAGACAATTAATTCCTGCTTTGGCAGGTTATGCAGGTGTAAATTTTGGAATTGGCGATAATCCTTTCAACTACGCTCCCTCTAATATTGAAGAACCTTCATTTAGTCCAAAAGCAACAATCATAGCTCAAAATCAATTTGGTTCTCGCTGGGTTTTAGTAACCAATATTAGTTATGATAAAATAGGAACCGATTTTGCGAGTATCAACTACATCTTAACTTTAACAAGAGGATTTAATTCACAATGGTCTGGATTTATTGAAAATCAAGGATACAATGGTGATTATTATTCAGATGGCGTTTTTAGAATTGGTGCTGCTTATTTATTTCACAAGAACATGCAATTAGATGCTTCCTTCGGTAAAAATTTAAAAAATACACCAGGAATTTTAAATGCTAATATTGGTTTTTCTTGGCGTTTTGCTGATAATTATGAAGAAGTAAAAATTGAAAAAGATAACGGCAGTAAAATGGACAAAAAAATGAAGAAGAAAGCCGACAAAGAGAAAAAAAGAAAAGACCAAGTTGATATTGAAGAATAATGATTGAAGTTAGAGAAGTTAGCAATAAAAAAGAATTAGAACAATTTGTTAAATTTCAATTTGAAACAATAAAATTGTGGGGCGAGTTGCAGCAGTTGTCAATTGGGAAGAGGTAAACAAATTAGGAAAATCAAAAACACGTTTTGGTTGGTTTGATGTAATTGACGACATTGAAGTAACCAAAGCTTTATTGGAAAAAGTTGAAGCTTTTGGAAAAGAAAAAGGAATGGACCATATAGAAGGCCCTCTTGGATTTTCAAACTTAGATAAAGTTGGTGTTTTAACAGAAGGATTTGATCAGTTGAGTACTATGATATCATGGTATAGCAAACCTTATTACAAAGAACACTTTGAAAAACTTGGCCTTTCTGTTGAAAAAGAATATCAAGAAAGTGTTTTCTCCATGTTACATGTAGACCCTGCACCTTACATTAGAGCTAGTAAAATGATTAAGGAAAGGTATGATTTGAAAATTATTAATTTTTCGAAATCTTCAGAAATCATGCCTTATATTGATGAAATGTTTCAACTTTTTAATACTACCTACGAAAAGTTACAATCTTTTGTTGCAATAACTCAAGAACAAATAGATTACATCAAAAGAAAACATATTGGTTTTATAAACCCAGAGTATATTAAATTTGTTATTGACAAGAATAACAAAATGATTGCTTTTACTATTGTAATGCCAAATTTTGCGAAGGCATTACAAAAAGCAAATGGAAAATTATTACCTTTTGGTTGGTGGCATTTATTACAAGCAAAAAAACATTCTAAGGAAGTTGTTTTTTACTTAATTGGAATTCTTCCAGAATATCAAAACAAAGGAATTACGGCTATTATTTTTGACGAGTACTACAAAGTATTTAAAGCTAAAAACATCGAAACCTGTATTCGTACTCCTGAATTAGAGGAAAATCATGCGATGCACAACCTTTGGAAAAATTTCAATCCAGAAATTAACAAGCGAAGATGCACTTTTAGTAAAGTCATATAAATAAAAAAACCACCAAATTGGTGGTTTTTTTTATTTATGATCTCGAAATCTTATTTCTCCATATCTACAACATTTGCTTCTGCTATTTTTTTGTAAGTTCCGTTAACTAATTTCTCACGGATAGCTTCAAACGCTGCTAATGTTTCTTCAATATCTTGTAATGTATGCGAAGCTGTAGGAATCATTCTCAATAAAATAATACCTTTAGGAATTACTGGATAAACAACAATTGATAAGAAAATACCATAATTTTCTCTTAAATCATTTACCATTACCATTGCTTCAGGAATAGATCCTTCTAAATATACTGGAGTAATACAAGTATTAGTATCACCAATATTAAAGCCTCTTTCTTTTAAACCGTTTTGTAAAGCATTTACGTTTTCCCATAATTTATCTTTAATTTCAGATGAATTACGTAATAACTCTAAACGTTTCAAAGAACCAATAGTTTGAATCATTGGTAACGCTTTAGCAAACATTTGCGAACGTAAATTGTATTTTAAATAATCAATAATATCTTTATCTGCGGCTACGAAAGCTCCAATATTTGCCATTGATTTAGCAAATGTCGAGAAATAAACATCAATTCCATCTTGACAACCTTGCTCTTCTCCTGTTCCAGCACCAGTTTTCCCTAAAGTACCAAAACCATGAGCATCGTCAACTAATAAACGGAAATTGTACTTTTCTTTCATGGCAACAATTTCTTTTAATTTCCCTTGTTGACCACGCATACCGAAAACTCCTTCTGTAATGAATAAAATTCCTCCTCCAGTTTCAGTAGCCATTTTTGTAGCTCTCTGAAGGTTTTTCTCCATACTTTCTAAATCGTTGTGTTTGTAGGTAAAACGTTTACCCATATGTAAACGAACACCATCAATAATACAAGCGTGAGAATCAACATCATAAACAATAATGTCATTTTTAGTCACCAAAGCATCAATTATTGAAACCATTCCTTGGTAACCAAAATTTAACAAATAAGCAGCCTCTTTTTGAACAAAAGCAGCTAATTCATTTTCTAATTGTTCATGGTATTTAGTATGGCCACTCATCATACGAGCCCCCATCGGATATGCCGCTCCCCATTGTTGCGCTGCTTCAGCATCTGCCTTACGCACTTCTGGATGATTTGCTAATCCTAAATAATCATTTAAACTCCAGTTTAAAATATCTTTGCCGTGAAATTGCATTCTTGGCCCTAATTCACCTTCTAACTTAGGAAAAACATAATATCCCTCTGCCTGTGAAGCCCACTTTCCTAGAGGACCTTTATTATCTTGTATTCTTGCAAATAAATCTTTTACCATGATTTTAGTTCGATATTTAAAAATCGGGACAAAAGTATAAAGAAAAAAGTTTTTATTATAAATTTTGCGTCTAAAAAATTTTTCAAACAAAATAAAATCTAAAAAAAGATTGTTAAATCAATAAATACAATTACATTTACAGCAGAATGCACAGAAATGTGGTTACACGTTCATTTAAAAAGCCGGGGGCTCCACCTCGGCTTTTTTACTTTTTATACATTTTGTATTTTTACTACCTAATTTTTTCTTATGAAACTAGTCTTTGCCTCTAACAATAAAAATAAAATTGCAGAAATAAAACAAATGTTACCCGAATCTATTGATCTATTAAGTTTAGAAGACATTGGTTGTACAGAAGATATTCCTGAAACTGCAGATACTATTGAAGGGAATGCAATTTTAAAAGCAAATTATGTTACCGAAAAATTTGGTTTACCTTGTTTTGCAGATGATACAGGTTTAGAAGTTGAAATCTTAAATGGTGCACCTGGAGTATATTCAGCACGTTATGCTGGTGTGCAAAAAAATGCGGATGACAACATGAATAAACTTCTTAAAAGCTTAGAAAATAAGACAAATCGAAAGGCACAATTTAAAACAATTATTGCCTTAAACATTAACAATAAGCAACATCTTTTTGAAGGTATTATAAAAGGCGAAATAATTACAGAAAAAAAAGGAAGTAAAGGTTTTGGATATGATCCAATATTTATCCCGGAAGGTTTTTCTAAAACTTTTGCTGAAATGGAAATGAGCGATAAAGCAAAATTGAGTCATCGTGGTATTGCTACGAGAAAACTCATCTCATATCTAAAAGTTAACCTTTAATAGAAACCACTGGCAAACTCCAATTATAACGAACTGCAGCTAATCGAATAACAATTATAGTTATAGAGGTAACTAATTCATTAACAGAACTATCATTACATAAGATATCACGAATTAAACCACCAAAACTAGCCGTAATGGTTCCTAAAGCTATACAAATAATAGGATGCAAACCATATTCTAAACCTTTTTCAATCCCTATTAAAGTATAAATTCCTAAACCAATGGTGTCAAACAAAAAAAGAGAAACTCTAAGTTTATTTAAGTAATTTCTAAAAAAAATGGCAATAACATAACCTGCAATAATGAGGTAAACGTAGTTTAAATCTTGCATCCACCCTACTGGAGTTCTCCCAATTAATACATCACGTAAAGTTCCGCCTCCTAAAGCTGTAACGAAAGCTATTATAAAAACACCAAATAAATCTAATCTCTTATTTATAGCAGTTAACACTCCAGAAATAGCAAAAACAAAAACCCCTATTACATCTAAAATTTCTATCATTTTTATTTTTTACAAAGGTAAAATTTTCACACTTCATAATTACTTTTTATTTCTTTTAAACCAAGTATATTTTATTTTTTTTATAACAAATTAATATTCAAAACTTTATAAATTAGATTATCTCATTAATTAACACTACCTTTGCACCCAATTTTAAATATATACATGAACAAATTTGAACAATTAGGTCTTAATGAATCGCTTCTGCTGGCGATAAAAGACCTTGGATTTGAAAATCCATCGGAAGTACAGGAAAAGGCGATTCCTATTTTATTAGAACAAGACACTGATATTGTTGCATTAGCTCAAACCGGAACTGGTAAAACAGCAGCTTTTGGTTTTCCGCTTATTCAAAAAATTAATGCTGATGATAGAAATACTCAAGCGTTAATTTTATCTCCAACAAGAGAATTATGTTTACAAATCACTAACGAAATTAAGCTTTATTCAAAATATATCAAAGGCTTAAATACGGTTGCCGTTTATGGTGGTGCAAACATTAATGAACAGGCAAAAGAGGTAAAACGTGGAGCACAAATTATTGTAGCAACTCCAGGTCGTATGCAAGATATGATTAACCGAGGAATGGTTAATATTAAAAACATAGATTACTGTGTTTTAGACGAAGCGGATGAGATGTTAAACATGGGGTTTTATGATGACATTTGCTCAATTTTAGCTGACACACCAGATGAAAAATCTACATGGTTATTCTCTGCAACTATGCCGCAAGAAGTGGCTAGAATTGCTAAAGAATTTATGCACAAACCTTTAGAAATAACAGTTGGTCATAAAAATTCAGGAAACGTAAATGTTTCACATGAATTCTATGTTGTTAATGGACGTGATAGATATTCTGCTTTAAAACGCCTAGCAGATGCTAATCCTGCAATTTTTTCTGTAGTTTTCTGTAGAACAAAGCGTGATACTCAAGCCGTTGCAGACAAGTTAATTGAAGATGGTTATAATGCTGCTGCTTTACACGGAGATTTATCTCAAACACAAAGAGATAGTGTAATGAAATCGTTCCGTCAACG
>JACXVH010000191.1 GCA_014763515.1 Flavobacteriaceae bacterium | reverse complement strand
TTTTCCAGAAACCTTACTTTCTGTTGATACCTTTAGAAGTAACGTGGCTCAAAATGCAATAGAAAATGGCGCCGCAATCGTAAATGATATTTCCGCAGGAATGTTGGATGAAAGCATGCTAGAAACAGTTGCAAAACTACAAGTTCCTTACGTTATGATGCATATGAAAGGGAATCCGCAAACGATGCAATCGTTAACGCAGTACGATGATGTTGTAAAAGAAATGATGTTTTATTTTTCCGAACGTATTAACAAAGCCAGAAGTTTTGGTTTAAATGATATTATTATTGATCCTGGATTTGGTTTTGCAAAAACAGTGGAACAAAATTATGAGATACTTCAAAGAATGGAATATTTTAATATTTTAGAATTGCCAATTTTAGTCGGTGTTTCTAGAAAATCTATGATTTATAAAGTTCTCGAAAATTCGCCGCATGAAGCTTTAAACGGAACAACTGTTTTAAATACAATTGCATTGCAAAAAGGAGCCAATATTCTTCGTGTTCACGATGTAAAAGAAGCTATAGAATGCGTTGCATTAGTTGAAAAGTTGAAAGTAAAAAGTAAAAAGTAAAAAGTAAAATGAATAAATTAATTATTTCAATTCTATTTCTAAGTTTATTTTCTTGTAAACAAGAAGATGTACAATTAGCAAAAGCAGATGTCTCAGTTCTAACCGATATACAAGATCATTCTCCAGTGTATCTATTTTTTAGAGAAAAGGAAAAAGATACTGTTGCCGAAATTAATCGAAACAATACAATAGGAACTACCAATTGGATTTTCAATATCGATAAGCGTTTACCTCTACATGCAATAATTCCCGATTTAATTAAACTGCAGGATAAAAAGAAAAATGGTATGCATAAAAAAGAAGGAACTATTAATGTTTTTTCTTATGCCGATAGTTTGCATCAAAATTTAGCCTTTTTACCATTTACTGATGTTAAGTATTTTTATGATTCAGAGTTTTCTAAATTCTTTATTAAGAAGAAAGCAGAACTATACATGCCCTATAACAATTTTACTATTAATTTTAGAAAAGATAATACAATTACAATTGATGGACATGAAATAGATAGAGAAGAATTAGCTCCTTATATTCAAGATTTTTCTGATTTTATGAGTGAAGAAAAAAATACCATTTTACATCTAAACTTTGATAAGCATTTGACATTTAATCAATATTTACAAAATAAATTGATGTTGTGGAAAATTACTTCAGAAAGAATTCAAATATCGTCTTACGAATTTATTTACGATGAAACAAAATTACCCGAATGTGGTTGTGAGTTATAAATAAAAAATCCCGCCAAAAGCGGGATTTTTTATATGAATTTATATCATTATTTGAATTCAGACATTACATCTTCAGAAGCTTCTTCTGATTTCTTTTTAGGCATTTTCTTTTCAAAAAGTTTATTTATTTGCTCTAAGCTAAACTCTTTTGAAGCGCCAGTATTTCCATAAGCTTTGTTACTAGTTAAGAATTGAACAAAAGTTCTATCTAAACTTTTTCTAGAATAATGTAACCAAACATATTCATTTGGTAATTCTAATTTAATATCTAATAAAGGATCAGAATTAAAACCGCCCACAATAATTTTGTGTAAATTTTGGTAATCGTTATCTAAATCTTTAAACGAGAATGATTTTGTTGAGTTATCTTCAGATTCTGTGTTTTTGTAGAATAAAGTAACGTTATTTCCTTCAGTTTGAACATAAATATCATTGTTCCCAATATAACCAAGTTTAACAACTGGAACTCTTTCAATTACTTTAATTTGAGAAAATGATAATGCTGATGCTAAAAGGGCAAAACCAAAAATAATTTTTTTCATATTTGATACTTTATGAGGTTAAGTTTTAATTTGGGCTAAATATATTGTAAATTTTTTCAAAAACAAAAATAAAGTTTCAAGAAAAGAATTTTGTTAAGTAGGTTTTATTAAATGAATAAATTTTCTAACAAAAAAATGTTTTTTTATTGATGATGGTAGGGCTCATTTCGTAAAATTGTAAAACCCCTGTAAATTTGCTCGATCACAAATAAGCGCACCATTTGGTGAGAAAAAGTCATTTGCGATAAAGAAACTTTTCCTTGTGCGGCTTTGTAAACCGCTTCGCTAAAACCATACGGACCTCCAATGACAAAAACTAAAGTTTTAATTCCTGCATTCATTTTCTTTTGTAAAAATTCCGAAAAACCAACACTCGAAAACTCTTTTCCGTTTTCATCTAATAAAATTAAATGATCTGTTGGCGTGAGTTTCGACAAAATCAATTCGCCTTCTTTCTCTTTTTGTTGGGCTTCGCTTAAGTTTTTTACATTCTTTATATCGGGAATAATTTCTAAATCAAACTTTACATAGAAACCCAAACGCTTAGTGTACTCATCAATCAACGATTGTAAGTTTTTGTTGTCGGTTTTTCCTATGGCTAAAAGTTTGATGTTCATTTTTGTTAATGTGTCAATTAGACAATAAGTCAATGAGTCAATGAAATATACTGGCACATTGACATATTGAGAATTGGCTTATAATTTTAATTTCTCTTTCAAATAAATTCCAGTAACAGAATCTTTATTTTTTACAATTTCTTCTGGCGTACCAAAAGCCACTAATTTACCACCATTTTCACCACCTTCTGGACCAATATCAATAATATAATCGGCACATTTAATTAAATCTAAATTGTGTTCGATTACAATAATCGAATGTCCTTTTTCAATTAAAGCTTCAAAAGAAGTCAGTAATTTTTTAATATCATGAAAATGTAAACCTGTTGTGGGTTCATCAAACACAAAAAGTGCCTGATTTTTTATGGTTCCTTTAACTAAGAACGATGCCAATTTAATACGTTGGGCTTCACCGCCAGAAAGCGTAGAAGAGGACTGACCTAATTGTACATAGCCTAAACCTACATCTTGTAACGGTTGTAATTTTTGAGTGATCTTCGTTTGTTTGTGTTCGCTAAAAAAATCCAGAGCTTCATCAATCGTCATTTTTAAAACATCGTCTATGTTTTTGCCTTCAAAAGTTACTTCAAGTACTTCTTTTTTAAAGCGTTTTCCATGACATGTTTCACATTCTAAATGAACATCGGCCATAAATTGCATTTCAATAGTAACTTCGCCATCACCTTTACAAGTTTCACATCGTCCACCATCAACATTAAATGAAAAATGTTTCGCTTGATAACCGCGTAATTTTGAAACCGCTTGTTTTGAAAACAAATCACGAATATCGTCATACGCTTTAATATATGTCACCGGATTAGAACGCGAACTTCTTCCAATAGGATTTTGGTCTACATATTCAATATGTTTAATATTCGCAAAACTTCCTTTTAGTTCCGAAAATTGTCCC
>JACXVH010000190.1 GCA_014763515.1 Flavobacteriaceae bacterium | reverse complement strand
GCAAAAATAGAAGCCTCGTCACCTCCAGTTCCCGCACGAATTTCAACCATTACGTTTTTCGCATCTTCCGGATCTTTGGGAATCAACATGAATTTGATTTCTTCCTCTAATTGCGGTAAGCGCTCTTGTGCTTCATCTAATTGCATTTTCGCCATATCCACCATTTCAGCATCAGAACCATCAGCAATAATTTCTTTAGCTTCCTCTATATTTCCAGTAAGATTTAAGTACTCTGCTCTTTTATCTACTAAAGCTTTTAAATCTTTATATTCTTTATTCAATTGTACATAACGTTTCTGATCTGCAATAACATCTGGCTGGATAATTAAATCCGAAACCTCATCAAAACGTTGTTTTACATATTGTAATCTATCTAACATAACCTATTTATTTATTGGAGTGCAAATTTACAAAAAATCCTTTCAGATTCTTATAATCTAATTAAGAGATTTTTAAAAACTGAAAATCAATTACTTATATTTTTTATTTAAAATTAATCTAAATAAAATTTGTAAATTAAAATATTGATAATATTTTTGCGTCGTTATTTTAATTAAATCTAAATAAGATGAAAATACATTTTACAACTCTAACCGTTATTTTTTTCTCAACAATAGGCTTAAGCCAAGACAAATTCAATAATAATGATAATTTTTTTATCGAAAATGATACAGTAAAAAAACTAAATGAAGTCGTTTTAAATGGAAAAAAAATCGCCCCAAAATCAACAGTAAATAGAGCCGGCATAAAAGTTATGGACATGCCACAAGCAATTCAGGTAATTGATAACGAAGTAATCCAACAACAACAATCTGTTCGTTTAAGTGATGTAATCAAAAATGCGAACGGTGTTTACGTAGGCTCTGCTCGAGGTGGTGCACAAGAATCGTTTTGGTCTAGAGGCTATGACATGTCTTCTAATAATATGTTCAAAAATGGTTTCCGTTTTAGTAGTGGTTCAATTCCAGAAGTAGCTTCTTTAGACAAGGTAGAAATTTTAAAAGGAAGTGCCGCTTTATTATATGGAAATGTAGCTCCGGGTGGAATTTTAAACATGGTTACAAAAACTCCTAATTTTAATAAAGGAGGCGAGATTACTATGCAAGCTGGTAGTTATAGTTTTTATAAACCATTAGTTGATGTTTATGGAACATTTAATAAAAACATCGCGTGGCGTTTTAATGGTTCTTACGAAAATTCTGAAAGTTTCCGTGATTATGTAACTAGAGAGCGTTACTATGTAAATCCTTCATTATTATTTAAAGTGAATGACAAAACAGAAATTACGGTTCAAGCTGATTATTTAAATGACGATTGGACTCCCGATTTTGGTACTGGTTCAATTGGAAAAGAAGTAGCTGATGTTCCTAGAAATGCTTATTTGGGTGCTAAATGGTCAAACGGAAATACAAAACAAGCCTCTGCTTCTATTTTATTAAATCATGAATTCAATTCAAATTGGAAATTAAATTTTAACTCTTCTTTCCAAGATTACGACAGAGAATATATAGGTACTGAAAGAATTCAACCTGCAGATAATGGTGATTGGAACAGACCTTATGGAAGAAATAAAGCAACCGAAAAAATATTAGCCAACCAACTAAGTTTACAAGGTAACTTTAAAACTGGAAAAATCAAACACCAATTATTTACTGGTATTGATACTGAAATTTCAAATGCTGAAACATACCGTTTTAGATTTTTTGATCCTACAACTGGAACAACAGTTACAACATATGACACTGTAAATATTTTTGATCCATCGACATATGCTGCTTCAAATGAAGGTCCTGTATTACTTTCAGAAATTACTACCATAACTAAAACTGAAACCAATCGTTTTGGAGTGTATGCTCAAGATTTAATTTCTTTTGGTGGAAAATTTAAAGCTTTATTAGGTCTACGTTACTCATACCAAGAAACAAAACCTGAAACACATAATTACACAGCAAATACTGTAACTGAAGAAACCATTCGTAACGACAGAGCTTTTTCTCCTAAAGTTGGTTTAATTTACCAACCAACAAAAACGATTACTTTATTCTCTAGTTATTCAAATTCATTTACTCCAAATACTGGTGTTGATATTTACAACAAAGCGATTAAACCATCTATCATTGACCAATTTGAAGCCGGTATTAAAAACGAATTCTACAACGGAAGATTAAGTACTAATGTTACACTTTACCATATTGTAAACAGCAATTTAGCTCAAACTGCAGAGTTTGATGCAGACGGAAATTTAAACACTAATACCAATATTAAAGCACTAAGTGGTGAAACTACAAGTAAAGGTGTTGAATTAGATGTAAACTATAAACCTATTGACGATTTAAACATTATGGCGGGTTACAGCTACAACGACATGCGATATACAAAAACTACTGGTGCAACTGGAAGTTTTATCGAAGGAGATCGTTTAGTAAGAACGCCTCAACATACTGCAAACTTGAGTTTCTTTTATACTGTTCCAACAGGATTCTTTAAAAATGTTTCGATTGGAGCTTTAGGAAACTACATCGGAGACCGTTTAGGTGGTTGGAACAATCAAATTGATCCTACATATCCAAACGGAATTAGAGATAGAGAAATTCCAATTGACGGCTATATTACTGTAGATTTTTCTTTGGGATATAAATGGAAAAATTTCTCATTGTTATGTAAATTATCTAATATTACAAACGAATTAAACTATACTGTTCACGAAAATTATAGTATAAACCCTATAGCTCCAAGACAGGTATTAACATCACTAAGATATAAATTCTAAATTTATTACATCACACGAAATGAAAGCACAAAAAATTAGAGACCTACATCGCGATTTAGGTTATTTCTATCTTGGATTAATTGTAACATTTGCTTTTTCTGGTATTTTAATGAATCATAGAGAACATTGGCATCCTGAAAAAATTACTATCGAAAGTAAACCTGTCGAATTGCAATTACCTAAAAGTGAAAGTGAAATAACAGAAGAATTTGCTCAAAAAACAGCTAGTGATTTAGGTTTAGAGGGTAAAGTTCGTCGTCATATGGTTCGTAAAGGAACTCTAAGAATACAACTAGAAAATGCTGAAATTGAAGTGGATGCAAAAACAGGAAAAGGTGAAATCGTACAATTCATTAAAACACCTATCGTAAGTCAAGCTATGAAATTACACAAAAACACTTCAGCATGGTGGATTTATTTCTCTGATATTTTTGGGATTTCATTAATAATTATCGCCATTACCGGAACATTAATGGTAAAACATGGCAAATATACATTCAAAAGACATGGATGGAAACTTGCACTAGCAGGTATCATATTCCCTCTTATATTCTTGTTAGTTTTTTAAAGTTAAAAATCCCAACTTCTAGAAGTTGGGATTTTT
>JACXVH010000189.1 GCA_014763515.1 Flavobacteriaceae bacterium | reverse complement strand
GATGTTGCCGAAAATTGTATGAGTACATCTTTCTCACATATTTTCCAAGGTGGTTATTCTTCTGGATATTACAGTTACAAATGGGCAGAAGTTTTAGACGCTGATGCTTTTGCTTATTTTGAAGAAAAAGGAATCTTCAACAAAGAAGTAGCGACCAAGTTCAAAGAATATGTTCTTTCTAAAGGAGGAACCGAACACCCAATGGAATTGTATAAAAAATTCCGTGGCCAAGAACCTACGCCTGATGCTTTATTGAAACGTGCTGGATTGATTTAGTCATTACGAACATTGTAAAGCAATCTTTTAAAGATTTAAAAGCCGAAGTATAATTTTACTTCGGTTTTATTTTTAATATATGATTTAAATCATTGTAAATTAAATTGTTCAAAATTAACTTTAATCTAGAATTAGACAAGTTTAGTTCTTTGTTATTAACATTTAATTTTCCAACACAATGAAAACAAATTTTCTATCAGTTTTACTATTATTAATTACTTTTTTTGGATTTTCTCAACAAAAAGTAGCATTAGAAAGTAATGGAACTACAACCGTTTTTGGTGGTTCAAACCCTTTTTTAGATGCGTACAACGCTGCAACAGATGGTGATATTATTTATTTACCCGGTGCAACAATGACAGGTTTTGCAATAGATAAAGGAGTTACAATAATTGGAGCAGGACATTATCCAAATGCTACATTAGCAACTAATCCAACAGTTATAAATGGAAACATCACAATAAATGAAAATGCAGACGGGTTACATTTAGAAGGTATACAATTTACTGGAAGCATTACCTTTGGAAACAACGCACAAGTAGATGATGTAACCATAAAAAGATGTAAAGTTGTTAGCATTAATTATGCAGGAAATGCAACACCTGTAACTCCTTGTTTAAATAATTTAATTGCTGAAACAATCATTACTGGCGATTTAACAATGACCAATTTAACTTCTTCAATGATAAGTAACAATATTATTCAAGGTAAATTAATAAATGGTTCAAACAATGGAATTACAAATAATATTTTAATGTATTCGGGATCTTCAAGCTATACAAATCATTATGTATTTAACAATCAAGACAATTGTTTCATTTCGAATAATATAGTTTTTAGACCATATGTAAGTGAAGTACATGCAGGTTGTGAAATGAGTACATTTAGCAACAACATTTTTGCGGTTGCTCCTTTAGCTGGAAGTAATACATTTGTAAATAATTATTTTAGTGTGCCTATTGCTGGACTTTTTGTAAACCAATCGGGAGCAACTTTCGATTACACACACGATTATCAATTGGCAAGTTCTGGAATTTATTTAGGGACTGATGGCAATGATGTAGGAATTTATGGAGGCGTTTTCTCTTACAAAACTGAATCTATTCCTCATAATCCACACATCGTTTCTAAATCAGTTGCAACACAAACTAATGTTGCTGGGGAACTACCCGTTCAAATTACTGTTGAAGCTCAAAATAATTAATCATGAAAATAGTGTTAACTTTTGTTGGGATTCTATTTTCATTAGGATTATATTCTCAAAATATCATTACTGAATTTCAGTATTGGTTTGATGATGATTATTCAAATAAAATAGTAATTCCTACTGGAAATGTAGCAACTTTTAGTATTAATGAAAATATTGATACAAGCCATTTAGGCTATGGCATACATACAATTAATGCAGTTGCTATTGACAACAACGGAAAAATGAGTTCAATTATTAGTGATTTTTTCTACAAAACACCAATCAATTATTCTATTTTAAATCCAAAAATAGTTGAATTTGAATATTGGTTTGATGATGATTATTTAAACAAAATTGTTTCAACTGCGAATAACCAAATTACGTTTTCTATTAATACAAACGAGGATGTTAGTAGTCTTTCTGATGGTTTACACGTAATTAATATCCGTTTCAAAGATGAAGAAAATAATTGGAGTAGTATAGCTAGTGACTTTTTTTATAAAATACCTACAAATAATTTAATCACAAATCCTAAAATAGTTGAGTTTGAGTATTGGTTCGATAATGATTATTTAAACAAAATTGTTTCTGCTGCGAATGATCAGGTCGTATTTTCTATAAATAGTAATGAAGATGTAAATAGTCTTTTAGTTGGTTTACATACTGCAAATATTAGGTTTAAAGATGAAGAAGGAAATTGGAGTTCAATTTTAAGTTCCTTTTTCTATAAAACTCCTGAAAGTTCAATTATTTTAAAAGATATTGTTACTTATGAATACTGGTTTAATGATGATTATGCTAATGTTACCAATTTAGCTATTGGTCCAAACCAAATAGAAAATTTAGACACTTTTTTTGTTCCAGAAAATGTAGGTTTAGGAATTGGTAATCATTATTTCAATATTCGTTTTCAAGACACCGAAGGAGAATGGAGCGCAATTCTCTCAGAACCATTTGAAATTGTCACACTAGAAACACCAACGAATAGTACAATTAAAAATTTAAATGTCTATCCTAATCCAACAAATGGAAATTTAAATTTAGATTTTGGTAAAATGTATTCTGAAATTAGTATTAACTGTTATGATTTTAATGGCAGAAAAGTATTTCAAACTAAAAAAGAAAACAGCATTAATACACAAATTCATTTGAATCTTCCTAGTGGATTTTACATTTTAACCATTGAAGCCGATGATGAAATAGCTTCAAGAAAAATAATTATTAGATAGTAATAAAAAAACCGAAGTTTAATTCTTCGGTTTTTTATTTAAATCAATAACAACAACCAAACAATTGGCAATGCTTCAACCCAAAAAGAAGTATAATATTTGTTTCTTTTTATTGATGTAAAATAAGTAAAAACTCCAAGTATTACAGTAAAGACTAAATTTATTAAAAACACTTTTAATATAAACTCTGGTTTCAATAAGTCTAATAAAATAAAAACAACAAGTAAGAGATAGGCTAAAATTTTAGTCTTCTTCTCTCCTAATTGTTGAGGAATCGTTTTTAAATACAAACCATCAAATTGTAAATCAACAATTTCAAAAATCAGCATTAACACGAAGACTAAAATAAACCGTTGTAAACTTTTTAAAATTACTAGACTATCAATTGGATAATGTGCATTTATTACTGGAAGCAAAACAGTTACTGCAACCCAAGCCAAAGTAACCAAATATATTTTTATTCCACTCCAATTACGCATATTGGATTTGTTTGGAATAAAAGGAATCGTATATAAAACCGTTAAAAGCAAAGCGCCAATTCCGATGCACTTTGTAATTGTTTCCAATTGCCAAAAATAATAGAGTGTAATCCAGAAACACACAAAACTTAAACCAATTATAGCTTTAAATCGTTTAGAAAGCACTACTCTTCTCACTCGAACTAATTCGTCATATTTTATAAAATTATA
>JACXVH010000188.1 GCA_014763515.1 Flavobacteriaceae bacterium | reverse complement strand
CCTTCACCACATTTTAAGTCATCTACTTTGTTGGAAAAAGTATTAATTACATCTGAAGATAAAAGATTAGCCCTTAGTTCAGCTCCAGTTCCTAAATAATCAAAGTCGAATAAGTTTGCAGCTGTTCCAGTTGCAGTTGAGAATAAAGATCCTACTAATAAAGAACCTGTTACGATTGAAGTGTTTTTGAAATTTTTCATGTTTTAAAAGTTTTTTAATTAAACATCATTTGCCTGAACAGACGGATGTACTTTTAAAACCTGACAAAAAAAATAAACTTTTTTTTAATTTTCTTCTAACTTGTTTAAAATTTGTGTTTTAATATTGTTGTCTAATTCTAAATTAGGTTTGTTTTGTTGCATTTTTTCTAAGATAGATTCGATAAAAATACTTTTTGATTCATACTCTTTACATGTTTTACAAATATTCAAATGAAGTTTTAATTGAATATTTTCAATAAACGATAATTTAGAAACCTGTTTTTTTTCAACAAGTTCCGTAGCTTTTTTACAAGATAAAGCGATGTAATTCATAGTACTCATGCGTTCCAGTTTTTATCAATACAATTTTTGAGTAATACTTTACTTCTATGTATGATTTGCCAATAATTAGACGAAGTGATTTTAAATTTCTGACAAATTTTATCGGTTTCTAAATCTAAAATAAATTTTGAACGAATGATAAAACTCCAGTTTTTTGGAAGTTTTTCAATACATTGTCTAAAAATATGATTGAATTCATCATTGTCTAACCAATGATTATCTTGATTTTCAATGGTTTTCCAATTACCAGAATTATCAAAATTATCATCAAAGCTTTCATTATAAATATTTACAGATTCTAATTCAAAAGTTAGGTTATTTGCTCTTTTACGATAATAATCAATAATTTTATTATTTAGAATTCGAAATAGCCATGTTTTTGGGCTGCTATTTTCTCTAAAATTTTCAATGGAAGAAAACGCAGCGATGAAAGTTTCTTGAACTAAATCTTCTGCCTCTTCTTTAGAAGAAACTTTGTAAAATGCCCAAGAATATAGTTCATCACCATATTCATGAAGCCAATTTGAAATTTGATTTTTCATGTTAATAGTTGTTAGGTTACATAATAACTATTAAAAATAAATTCTAACAAACGGCATCAAGGCATCGGCATAAACTCCTTCACCATCTTTGTGAAGAATATTATATCTTACTCCCATTGTAATGTTTCTAGTTCTGTAACCAGCGCCAAGAAAAACAGCAGTGTTCCAAAAGTTGTCAGAAAAAGTACCATATATAGTATCAAATTTTGAATTTACTCTTAGTTGTTCAATTTCAGTTGAAAGTTGGATTTGTTGTATAGGGTTAAACAATGCAATTATACTTCCACCATAAAGGTTAGACTGATAAAAATCTCTGTCTTTTACATACGAATATTGAACGCCTAATCCGGCAGAAACGTACTCATTGAAATTGTAAATTCCACTTGGCGCAATCATAACATTAGTGTATCCGTTCCCAAATCCCAAGCCTAAACCGCCACCAAATTGGACATTGTTCCAAAAATTAGATTTTGTTTGGTGTTCTTTTGAGTTTTGAGAATAAATAGGAAGATTTAAACCAATAAAAAATATAAAAACAAGTAAAAATGTTAAATTATTTACGAAATTCTTTTTCATAAAACCCATTCTAAAAAATTTATGTTATAAAAATACAAATTTCTTTAGAAGATTATCACAAATGTTTTACTTTTGCAATTAATTTTTTTAACCAAATTTGTCAGTAAGACACAACTATGGATAGGTTTTCCTTTTTAAACGCTGCACATACGGCTTTTTTTGCCGATTTATACGATCAATATCTTCAAAATCCAGATAGCGTAGAACCAAGCTGGAGAAGTTTTTTTCAAGGATTTGATTTTGCACAAGCTAATTATGGTTCAGAAGAAGTGGGGCAGATTATTGCGTCTGGAGATTATTCTTGTGAACATGTTACAGAGAAGCTTCAAAAAGAATTTAATGTTCTTAAACTAATTGAAGGCTATAGAACAAGAGGACATTTGTTTACAAAAACAAATCCTGTTAGAGAAAGAAGAGCATATTCGCCTACATTAGCTCTTGAAAATTTTGGTTTATCACAAGCAGATTTAAATACTGTTTTTGATGCAGCTAAAATTGTAAATATGAAGCCTAGCACTTTAGCTGAAATTGTAAAACATTTAGAAAGTGTTTATTGTCAGTCTATTGGTGTTGAGTTTATGTATATTCGCGATCCAAAGGTTCAAGAATGGATAAAGAATAGATTAGACATTAACGATAATCAACCAAAATTTAATGTTGATCAAAAGAAACACATTTTAAGAAAATTAAACGAAGCAGTTTCTTTTGAAACTTTTTTACACACGAAATATGTAGGACAAAAACGTTTCTCATTAGAAGGCTGTGAAGCTGCAATTCCAGCTTTAGATGCTTTAATTGAAGCTGCTGCAGATAGAGGAGTTGAGCAATTTGTAATGGGTATGGCCCACCGTGGTCGTTTAAATGTTTTGGCTAATATTTTTGGTAAAAACACGCAAAATATCTTCTCTGAATTTGATGGAAAAGATTATGATGATGATATGTATTTTGATGGAGATGTTAAATATCACTTAGGATTAACATCAGATCGATTAACAAATTCAGGCAAACAAATTAATTTAAATTTAGCACCAAATCCTTCGCACTTAGAAACAGTAGGTGCAGTAATAGAAGGAATTGCTCGAGCTAAACAAGATAGAAATTATCCAAACGATTTCTCAAAAGTTTTACCTATCGCTGTTCATGGTGATGCTGCCGTTGCAGGGCAAGGTATTGTTTATGAGATTATTCAAATGGCAAAATTAGATGGTTATAAAACAGGTGGAACCATTCACTTAGTTATTAATAACCAAGTTGGTTTTACAACAAACTATTTAGATGCTCGTTCATCAACTTATTGTACAGATATAGCAAAAGTTACATTATCTCCAGTATTACATGTTAATGCAGATGATGCTGAAGCTGTTGTACATGCTATGTTGTTTGCCTTAGATTATAGAATGGAATTTGGTGGAGATGTTTTCATCGACTTATTAGGCTATAGAAAATACGGGCATAATGAAGGTGATGAACCTCGTTTTACTCAACCTAAACTTTATAAAGCAATTTCTAAACATAAAAACCCTCGTGATATCTATGCTGCCAAATTACAAGCAGAAGGTGTTATCGATGCAGGTTATGTTAAAGGTTTAGAAGATGAATATAAAGCTAAATTAGATGAGAACCTTGAAATTTCGAGAACCAAAAATCTAACTGTAATTACTCCGTTTATGCAAAATGAGTGGGAAGGTTATGTGCAGGTTTCCGATGATGTGATGTTAGAAAAATTCGACACATCATA
>JACXVH010000187.1 GCA_014763515.1 Flavobacteriaceae bacterium | reverse complement strand
CAATGCCAATCCAAAATTGGGGATTAATCCTTAATCAGTTCTTAACTATTTTTGAAAAAAGGGTTCAACTTTAATTAAAAAGTCAAACCCCATTATTTTAACTTACACACTTTTTAGGATAGTGTCAAAATAAAAAACAAGTGGGTTTTTACTTTTAATCCAAATATTATATTCAAATAGTTTTTCATCTTTAAAACTGTAATCCAAACATTACACCATCACCTAAATAGCCATTTTGGTAAGCTCTTACATAATCGATACGTAAAAATCTAAATTTACCAAAACCAATGTTATCAAACCCAACCGTAAACTCTTGATAGGGTTTAAAATGCGGAACGTTTATTTGGTGGAAACTTCCTATCAAATTCCATTGTAGTTTATTCAACAACGGAATTTTATTCATAATGTAACCTTTAAAATTGTGCTCAATATGTGTTTCTAAATAAGCATCGTTTGTAGAATTACTATAATAAGGTAATAAATTAAAAGTGTTTAAATAATCGCCTTTAAAGTTGACATGCGTTTGGTTTCCGTTAAAATGTTTGTAATCTATAAAAGTAATATTATCAGCATTAAAGAACTTTCCTGCTTTAAAACGCAGTGCAAAATCACCTTTGTTTCCTAAGGTTTTATCATAATCTATTCTTCCTGAAACAAAATCATATTCATAATCACTATTTGTTGCCGCAAAAGCTTTTGTATAAGCAAAACTTAAAACAGGATAATTATCATTTTGTATGGTTACTTTTGCATTTGGTCTTGAAATATATTTTTGTCCGAAACGAATTCGCGTTGCAATAGTTCCTTTATAGATATGATGTTCATTAAAAGCAGAAGCAACATAATCTAGCGGAGCTAAAGGATTATTTGATGAATACACATCATTACTCTTAAACATTTTATAATTAGTTGTATTGAACAACTCATGTCGGTTTTCATATTCTAATTTTCCGTTTAAGAAAATTCCGTTTACCACTTCTTGACCAAAATTTACTTCTACAAACTCTTTATTGTACAGCTTCATAAAATTATTGGTAAACAAAAGCGTACTCAATGAATTAATTAATTTACTAATGGGTTCTGAAGCATTAAATTGACTCACAGCACTTCCTCCTGAAACTGAAATATAGGTTTTATTAATGTTATTAAATCGATGATAAAAATTACCCGTAACTCTTAGTCTGTCTTCAGCAAAACCATAATTAAAGATTGACGAAATAGAAGTATATTTTCCTTTTTCTTCATTTTCTTTTCTAAATGTGAAACCCGAATCTAAATTCCAGCCTTGAACTGTATTATAACTTAACGATGAAAAATCGAGTAATCCATCATAGTTAAAACTCCATTTTTTAAAACTGTTTTTATAAGTATAACCCTTGATGATATCAAAAACTTTGAACTTATTTTTAATATTATCAATAGAATCTAAATACACTTGAGAAGTTCTTAGCGCTTGTATGCTGTCTTTTTTAGTATAATTTTCAATCTCTTCATTTGTAAGCGGAATTTGTCTATTTACTTGCCAATATTCATCTTCTTTTTTATTGGCATTAGCTTCAAATGAAACTATTTCTTTACCAAAAGTCTTTTTATCAAAAGCATCTTTAAAAATGTAATTGCTAAAAACATACGAAAACTTTCCCGTGAATTGCATTCCAAAAATTCCCGCAATAAAATCTAAAGATTGTACATTTTTAATCCAAATTCCATTCGTTTGATTATAACTATAGTTTTGGTTAAGCTTCAGGGTTTCAATAATAGGTTGTTGCATGCGGTATCCTTTTATATCAACATCAACTCCATAAATTGCCCAAGAATTCTCTATGATATATAGGTAACCTTCAAAAACAGGTTCTTTATCTCTTTTTGGGGTAATTTTTATTTTATTAATTAGGTTGCCGTTATCGTCATAAAAAGTACTTTCTAACTGAAATTTATAATAATTAAAAGCATTATCGGCTAATGGCGAAATCATATTAATACCAAAATCAACATAATTACTATAAAAATCATAATCGGTATTTAGTGCGGTATTAAAACTAAAACCGTTATCGTTACCTGCTACTTTAGAAGCAATTATATCTTCTTTTAAATTATTAGGTTTTTCAAACTTAATTTTAGAAACCGTTTCCGATAAATAAATAACACCACTTCTTGTAGAATCGAGATTTCCTTCTAAATCACCAATTTCAATTCCCATAAATTTCTCAGGAATGTCTTTGGCTCTAAAAATTCCGCGTGAATAAAAATCGGCTTCAAACCGATTCGTTTTTTCTGTATTTTTCTTTTTAGAAGCTATTGCATTCTTTATAATTTGATTCGCTGGGTTTTCACCATTTGTTAATACCACTTCTTGTAATTGAAAGTCTTCTTCTTCCATTACTACATCAAAATTATAAGGATAACCTGTTATATCTAAAATATGTTTTTGGCTCTTGTAACCTAAATTTTGAAAAATAAGTACAACTTTTCCTTTTATATTGTAGTTTAGTTCATAATTACCATATTCATTTGAAGCAGTTCCTATATAAGTATTTTCGATAAATATATTCACAAAAGGAACAGGAGCATTTTCTTTACTTAGAACTTTACCCCTAATTTGCGCCGAAGAAACACAATAACAAAGTAAAACTAAAAAAAAGGATATAATTCGCATCATTAATTTTCTAATAAGAACGATTGAATCGCTAATTCATAACTTAATAATCCAAAACCAACGATTACTCCTTTTGCATTTGCTGCAATGTAAGATTGATGTCTAAAACTTTCACGCGAATACGTATTGGTAATGTGTACTTCAACAACTGGCGCATGTATACCTTTTACGGCATCGCCTATTCCAACAGAAGTATGTGTGTAAGCACCAGCATTTAAAATAATTCCATCAAAAGAGAAACCCACTTCATGTATTTTATTAATAATTTCTCCTTCAATATTGCTTTGAAAATAATCAAACTCTATGCGACTGTATTTTTCTTGTAACTGATTATAGAATCTTTCAAAAGAAATATTGCCATAAATATCAGTTTCTCGTTTACCAAGTAAGTTTAAATTAGGACCATTAATTATACAAATTTTCATAAGAAAGATTTTAAGAAGTAAAGATAAAAAATGTCGTTCACATAACACGATAATGCCTTGTTTTTGTCTCAAATTTTACAAAAAAAACATTTTAGACTAAAAATTTAGCTTTTTTTAACAAAACAATACAAATGTTAAAATATTGAATATCAGACATAATAACCTAAAACAAATAAAATATTACTAACGAGAAAACATATAAATTTGCCCCGTTAAAATTTAAAATTTAAACTAAACATGAAAAAAGTTTTATTATCAGCTGTAGCAATCTTAGGTTTTACTTTTGCTAACGCTCAAGAAGAGGCTACTACTTCAAACGGTGGTTTCGCTCAAGGTGATGTATTCGTTTCTGGTGCATTAACTTTAAATTCATCAAAAACTGGAGATTTCAAAATGAATTCTTTCGTTGTTGCTCCAAAAGTTGGTTACTTCGTAACTGAAAATATCGCTATTGGTGGTATGTTAGCTTATTCTAACGACAAAGTTGAATTAGGTAATAGCGCTACAAACTCAGGTTTTGGTGTTGGTGCTTTTGGACGTTACTATTTTACTCCAGCTAACCAATTCTCTTTATTTGCTGAATTAGCTGCTAACTACATGACTTATGACAATGAGTTTGGTGTAGATTACGATGGTTCTCTATACGCTACAGATTACAAAAACAATGTTTTTGGTGTTAATTTAGGAGCAGGTATGAACTATTTCGTATCTCCTAACTTCTCATTAGAAGCTGGTGTAGGTGTATTAGGTTTCTCATCTGATGATAACGGTGGTGACGGTGCTGATGCTACTAACACTTTCTCATTTGGTGGTAACTGGACTGCTGTAACTTTTGGTGTTAACTACAAATTCTAATTTGTAACGTACATACAAATAATAAAAATCCCGCCAATGGCGGGATTTTTTTGTTAATAAACTTGTTCATTAGTTTACCAAGTATTA
>JACXVH010000186.1 GCA_014763515.1 Flavobacteriaceae bacterium | reverse complement strand
TAAGAGTAGGAATGGAGCAATGACTAAAAAATAAAATCTTTTAATTGAATTTTTTTTCATAATTGTAATTTAAACCTTTTCAGTTTACAAACTGACGGTAGAAAAGGATTTGTTAAACCGTTCGGTTAAAGCAGTAACATTATCCTTTTGTAAAATACTTCGGAATATTCTACGTTTAGTTTGTTACAAAATTACTTGTAACGTTTTGTGGCTTTACTTAGTGGCGAGCTAATTAAAACCATTTTTTGTTAATAATTTATTTTTTCTTTTTAATTACGGTTACTCTCAATCTCGCCATTGAGCAAAACCGCTGTTAGCAGTAGTATTTTTGTCGGCTTAGTTTGGTAAATTTAATTCTTTTCCGTTATCTTTGGTTAAAATATTTAGTTATGTACAAACATCATAAAGTACTCAAAATTCTTTTAAAGCATTTTAACGACTCAAGTCACACAACTCTTAGTTTAGATGATAAAGCTAAAGCACTAAATTTAAACGAACTTCAAAGAAGAACAAATTACAAGACAGATACTTTAAGTTTAATATTATCATCTCTATACAGCCAAGATTTTGTTGATAAAACAAAAATCCACGGGAAAGGTGATACAATATTTTGGTCTATAACAGATAAAGGTAAAAATGCTTTAACTAATAATACTTTTAGATGGTTTTACAAAACAGATAATATATTAAAAATTATAACTTTAATAATTGCTATCATAGGTTTGTTAAATTCTATATTTCATTTTATAGATACGCAGAAGCAATAAGGGCTAATAAAGATAATATTAAGTTCAACTTGTCAAACCAATCAAATTCAGATTCTTCCATAATATTTACAGCAGTTTATCGTCAATATTACTGCTAACGGATGGCGGTATGGTTAGTTGCCGATTTCGAAGCACTTCCCTATCAAGTTACAACTACTTTTGATACTAGCTATGCCGCTCGGATACGCACTGCACCGGCAATTAACTATACCGCGTGTTGGGCATAGTTTTTATTCATTCTTCTTGTCTGAATTATTTGAATTTGAAGAATCTCTCTTTTCTGTTTTGGAGAAATTTTCTCGTATCATCTTTGGCTCGGTTTTAATGACTTTGTCAGGGTCAACTTTAACCTTATCCGAGTCTTGTTTCGGTGTTTCTTTTTTATCAGTCATAATTATTGATTTATTGTTATTTGAATTTAATGAGTCAACTTCCAAGATTATCTCTTTATAATTTTTTAGATTAAAATCTTTAGGCTTTTCGTCTTTAAAAATCACGAAGCCTGTACAAAGTAAATATGTCAGAACTGCAGCTAGTGCCGATTTAAAGGCAAAATCATAATATTTTGATTTAATCTCAAAGAGATAAGAGTTATGCTTCACTGCCTTTTCCAATTCATGTAGGTAAGTAGCTTTTATGTAAGCATTTAAAATATCTTCATTCTTAGTGTTCAATGATTTTTCATATTGAGATTTGATTTCTGTGTAATAGTGTTTTGGATAATGGAGATAAGCAACATCAATTGGTTTTAAGAGTAAATAGGTGTTTCGAATTGAAATCGAGAGTAGCCCTATAAAACCTAGCAGTAGAATTGTGTAAATAATAATCGAAACCAAATTTGAGTCTGAGAACGTTTCAAAAGGATATTTAATTATTTGCAAAATGTAAATTGCAATAACAGAATAGATTAAGACAAGTATTGAGATTTTACTTTGAGTCTTTTGATAGCTGCTGTAGTAGAAATCGAGAACTTTATTATTTAGTTCTATTTGCTCATCTATGTCAAGGAAGTTTTTCATTTCAATGGTCAAGTGTTAGCAAAGAATCAATTTCGAATATTTTTTTCTATCCGCTCTAGGTCATTGATTATTTCTTTCCGCTGGGTTTCATCAAATCGTTGATAGAATGAATGTCCACCATTGACAAGAACATGAATTACTCTGAGAAGTATCTCTCTCCAATAATGTCTGTATGAATCTTTGTACTCATGATTGTTAGTTCCTAGTTGGATGTTTAGAAAAAACTCATACTCACTAAGGTACTGTCTTGCAGTTTCTGCCGACAAACCATTTGAAATAATTTCAAAATACGTACAGAATAAATCGAAACAGTAATTGTGTAAAAAACTATACTTTACAACGTATTCTCTTTTCGTGTTTCTTGAAGTTAGCTCAAAAAACTCATCAGAATATGGGCTGTAAAAAACATTGTTGACTTTTACCTGGAAATTAAATGTCCCTGCCTGCAAGTGAACTTCGTTACTTTGTGGATAATCACCTTCGAACAAAACAGAAATATTGGCGTCTAAGTATTTTACAAATCTGTTATCCAGATTTCGAATAATGTCATGGTGAACTTGAAGAAATTGTTGTTTAACTGTCATATTTCGTCTTTTCTTAAATTATGCCTAACGTTCTGCGGCTTGCTCTCAGTGGCGTTGAACCAACACCAAGCCATTACAAATATAACAAAACATTCCATTCAACAGCGGATTTTCCGTAGGAAAATCCGGAAGTAGCCATTGAAGCAAACCGCTGTTACTTGCAGTTTTTATTTATTCCAATAGTCAAATTTTTTAATATCAATTTTTGATACTTTCGCCCATTCATTTATTTCTAATGGCTTCCAATTATTATCTTTATAAATTTTGTATATCAATTGATATTGAGTGTTAGATAATATGGCAAGTCTGCCGTCATTTCCACCATTGACTAAGTAAATTTGCTCATCTATTTTTTGTTTCTGTAATTCAATATTTAAAATTTGAGCAATTCTAAATGGAGCTTCACCCCAACCATAATCGGAAAAGTTTCTGAATATAGTGTATTCAGTTCCATTAATCGTTATTTTGTGATTGAGCCATTTGTTTTTTTCATCCCATTCCTCAAAGTGATTCGAGATATCACACTTGAATTTCATTTTTTCAAAAACGGGGTTTAATTCTTTTAATAAATCAATTATTCCACCTTGTTCATATATAGTTTCCCCGTCACAAAAATAATATCTGTAATCTTTTGGTAAATTAGTCTTTTCGTCCCAAATACTTGATAACTCTCCGTTTTGGTCAAATTCTTCAATGAAATTATTTTTTAAACTTTCAATATCGCCACTTTCTGCATATTTGAAATATCCGAGTTCGTCAAGTTGTTTAACAAATTTTTCTGCGTCATTTTTTTTGTGAGCAGTTAATTTTTCTTTAAATGGTTTTGGTTGTTCTACCGATTTAAAAAAACGTAATCCTGTAATTGTTATTATAATTATTGATATGATTATTCCTGTTGTCATTTTCATTTCATGTAGGGTTTTCTAAAATTGCAAGTAACGGTCGTGGCTTACACTTCGGCGCAAACCTTATGAACCAAAGATAGCAAAAAATCCGATTAGAAAAAATTCGGGAAGAATTTTTTCGGCAAAAAT
>JACXVH010000185.1 GCA_014763515.1 Flavobacteriaceae bacterium | reverse complement strand
GCTTCTTTACCAACAGTATTGAATTTTGGTAATTCAGAAACTTCAACATTATCAGGATATTCACCAGCCCATTTAGAACCTTCAGAAACATACTGTCCAAAATGCCAAAACTCTTTCAAATCACCAGCAGAACGTCCTTTCGCATGTTCTTTACCAAAAGATACATAACCACGTTGTCCGCCAATACCTGGAATTTCATATTTTTGTTTGGTTTCTAATGGTAGGTTAAAAAAGTTTCGTACTTCCGAATATAACTCTTCAACCAATTGATCATCTAAAAAGTGACCTTTTAATGCTACGAAACCAATCTCTTCGTAGGCTTTTCCGATTTCATTTACAAATTTTTGTTTGCGTACCGGGTCATCCGATAGGAAATCACGCAAGTCAACACTAGGAATTTTTTGCATTGCTTTACATTTTGTTAATAACTTAAATCGGGCTAAGTGCCTTATAAATACAAATGTATATAAATATTTTAATAATGAAAGTTTAAAGTTATTAACATCGCGAATCCTATGAAAATAATTATCCTAACATTATCTTTTAAAAATGTTATTTTTCATACATTTGATGTCGAAAATAAACAACCCAATTCAAAATGAATTTTGATAGAAAAAGCTTAACGAACGAGCAATTATTAGATTTATATAAAAAGTTATTGAAACCAAGAATGATAGAAGAAAAGATGTTAATCTTACTTCGTCAAGGGAAGGTTTCAAAATGGTTCTCAGGAATAGGTCAAGAGGCAATCTCAGTAGGAATTACTTCAGTTTTAGATAAAGACGAATATATTTTACCAATGCACCGAAATTTAGGCGTTTTTACAACACGTGAAATTCCTTTACACCGATTGTTTTCGCAGTGGCAAGGTAAAAAAGAAGGCTTTACAAAAGGTCGCGACAGAAGTTTTCACTTCGGAACGCAAGAATTTAAGATTATTGGGATGATTTCGCATTTAGGTCCGCAAATGGGAATTGCAGACGGAATTGCGTTAGCCAATAAATTAAAGAAAAACAATAAAGTTACAGCGGTATTTACAGGTGAAGGAGCAACTTCTGAAGGAGATTTTCATGAAGCTTTAAATATTGCAGCGGTTTGGGATTTACCAGTTTTCTTTGTTATTGAAAACAATGGTTACGGATTGTCTACACCAACAAACGAGCAATATCGTTGTAAAAATTTAGCCGATAAAGGTGTTGGTTATGGAATGGAAAGTCATATCATTGATGGAAATAACATTTTAGAAGTATTTACTAAAATGGAAGAATTAAAAGCATCGATGATTGAAAATCCTCGTCCGATTCTTTTAGAATTCAAAACTTTCAGAATGCGTGGGCACGAAGAGGCGAGTGGAACTAAATATGTTCCGCAAGAATTAATGGACGAATGGGCGAAGAAAGATCCTATTGAAAATTATAAAGAATTCTTGATGAGAACTTCTGTTTTAACGGAAGAAGCTGATGCTCAAATTAGAGAAGAATTTAAGAATGAAATCAATGAAAATTGGGCAATTACGCAAGCACAATCGGATATTGTTGCTAATTTAAGTGAAGAATTAAATGACATGTATGAAGATTTTCAATATCAAGAAGTTAATCATTCTAATGAAGTTGAAAATATTCGTGTAATTGATGCGATTTCACAAGGTTTGAAACAATCAATGGAACGCCATGAAAATTTAGTTATCATGGGACAAGATATTGCAGAATATGGTGGAGCTTTCAAAATAACAGAAGGCTTTGTTGATGCATTTGGGAAAGAGCGTGTTCGTAATACACCTATTTGTGAAAGTGCAGTTGTTTCTGCTGCAAACGGATTATCAATCAACGGACATAAAGCGGTAATGGAAATGCAATTCGCTGATTTCGTTTCAACAGGATTTAATCCAATTGTGAATTTATTAGCGAAACAAAAGTATCGTTGGGGAGAAAAGTCAGATGTTGTTGTTCGTATGCCATGTGGTGGTGGAACTCAAGCAGGACCTTTCCATTCGCAAACAAACGAAGCTTGGTTTACAAAAACGCCAGGTTTAAAAGTAGTATATCCTGCATTTCCATACGATGCTAAAGGTTTATTGAATACAGCTATTAATGATCCTAATCCGGTTTTATTCTTCGAACACAAGCAATTGTACAGAAGTATTTATCAAGATGTTCCTAAAGATTATTACACGTTACCGTTAGGAAAAGCATCTTTAATTAAAGAAGGAAATCAAGTAACGGTTATTTCTTTTGGAGCTGGCGTACATTGGGCATTGGATACTTTAAATAAAAATCCTGAAATTTCTGCAGATTTAATCGATTTAAGAACGTTACAACCAATGGATTGGGAAACTATTTTCAATTCGGTTAAGAAAACGAATAAAGTCATCATTTTAACCGAAGACACATTGTTTGGAAGTATTGCAAGTGATATTTCTTCAATGATTATGGAAAATTGCTTTGAATATTTAGATGCTCCAGTTAAGCGTGTTGGAAGTATTGAAACAGCTATTCCGTTTGTAAAAGCTTTAGAAGATCAATATTTACCAAAACAACGCTTTGAAAAAGAATTAAAAGATTTACTAGCATATTAAAATAAAAAAGGCATTCAATGAATGCCTTTTTTGTTATTCATAACTAAATTTTGTTTGAAGTGTTTTGTCTGAACTTCCTCCTATAAATAGATTAAACTCTCCTGGCTCTACAATCCATTGTAAATTATTATTGTAAAAACCTAAAGTTTCTTTATTAACTTTAAAAGTAATTATCTTTGTTTCATTAGGGTTTAACTCAACCATTTTAAAATCTCTAAGTTCTTGTATTGGTCTTGTTATACTACAAATTATATCTTGAATATACAATTGAACTACTTCTTTTCCTTTTACATTACTATTGTTTTTTAACGTTACAGAAACTTCAATTTCTTCGGTACTTGAAAAAGAATCTTTGTTCAATTTTAGATTTGAATATTCAAATTTAGAATAGCTTAATCCATGCCCAAAAGCAAACTCCGGTGTATTTTCTTCGTCTATATAATGTGACCAAAATACACTTTCAGGTTCGTTCATTTTTGGTCTTCCTGTGCTCATGCGGTTATAATAGAGTGGAAGTTGACCTTCATTTCGAGGAAATGTCATTGGTAATTTACCCGAAGGATTATAATCACCATATAAAACTTGAGCGATTGCATTTCCACTTTCAATTCCAAGGTGTCACGCCTCAACAATACTTGGTATATTTTCAGCAGCCTATGGAATTACTAATGGTCTTCCATTTTGAAGCACTAAAACAATGTTTTTATGGTTATACTAAAATTTTTGTGATGTAAATTTACGAAGAAAAGATATTCAAGATGGATTTTATTGATTTTTACGAGAAATGTTAGGTATTACCTCTGATTTTGCTATTACTTCTATTGAGAAAGATGAAGAAAA
>JACXVH010000184.1 GCA_014763515.1 Flavobacteriaceae bacterium | reverse complement strand
ATTTCACAAGGTCGGCTATAATGTTTCATCAAATCCGACAAAAACATAAAAGAGCCATTTAAAATTCCAACAAAAATGGGAACTTCATCATAAAAATCGTCTTCAATTTGCTTAGCTAAGTTTTGAACTGCATAATCGAGCTCTTTTTCTGAGATAAAAGCTTCGAAATGTTTATCGTGTAGTTGAATCACTTGTGTTGTTTTTAAAAATAAACGACAAATTTAAGGAAGTAAGCTGTATTTATTTGTAACACATTATACTTTTTTTGCAAATTAGGTATATTTACCAAATGAAAACGGAACTAGAACAAAAACTAACCGAAAGCACGGCTCATCGCAAAAGCAGAGAGAGTATCAGCAATTATTGCATTCGCAAAGAAAAAGTAGACGAATTAACTTCTATTGCTTTTTCGACGACTAATGAGAATCATGTTAAAGCAGTTTGGTCGTTAGAGTTGGTTTGCGAAAAAAAGTTGAAACTATTTGTCCCTTTTATCGATTCGTTTTGTTCTGTTTTACCACAATTAGAGGACGATTCCGCAATTCGTCCTGCAACAAAAATTTGTTTTTTCTTAGCTAAAAGTAACCATCGAAAAAATGGCATTTCACTTACTCATGAACAAGAACATAATCTTATTGAAGCTCTAATTGACAGACTCATTCAAGATGAAAAAGTAGCCGCTAAAGTTTATGCCATGAAAGCACTTTTTGTTTTCGGAAAAAAATACGATTGGATAAATAATGAATTGAAAGAGATTTTAGTTCAGGATTTTCCTAATCATTCGGCAGCATATAAATCAGCATCAAAACATATCTTGAAAAAACTGAACAAATAACAAATTGTTAATTATCAATTGTTAATTATTAATTGTCTAAGTATCTTTGCAAGCAAACAACACATAACTAATGAACTATTTTTCATCGGACTTTAGATTAGGAATTTTAGGAGGCGGTCAATTAGGTAAAATGTTATTGACTGATACACGTAAATTTGATATTCAAACTTTTGTTTTAGATCCAAGTGAAGAGGCACCAGCGCGTTTCGGTTGCAATGCATTTTATAAAGGAAGTTTATTAGATTATGATACGGTTTACCAATTCGGTAAAATAGTTCATTTACTAACTATAGAAATTGAAAACGTAAACCTTGATGCTCTAGACAAATTAGAAGAAGAAGGTTTACCTATTTTTCCTTCGCCAAAAACACTTCGCTTAATTCAGAACAAAGGAAAACAGAAAGATTTTTATGTGAAAAATGATATTCCAACATCAAAACATTTGCGATTTGTTGGTCTAGATGATTTACGCGAAGCTTTAGCAAAGGATGAAATTGATTTCCCTTTTGTTTGGAAAAGTGCTACTGGTGGTTATGATGGAAATGGCGTTAAAATTTGTTGTTCAACACTAGATTTAGTTAATCTTCCAGATGTAGAATGTATTGCGGAAGATATGGTTCCATTTAAAAATGAATTAGCAGTAATAGTAACTAGAAGCGAATCGGGAGAAGTTAAAACTTATCCTGTTGTTGAAATGGAATTTCACCCAGAAGCTAATCAAGTGGAATATGTAATTTGTCCAGCTCGTATTGATGAAAAAGTTGCTCAAAAAGCACAAGAAGTTGCTTTAAAAGTTTCAGAAGCTTTTCAACATGTAGGATTATTAGCTGTTGAAATGTTTCAAACTGAAAATGATGAAATATTAGTTAACGAAGTGGCTCCACGTCCACACAATTCTGGACATTATTCTATCGAAGCAAGCTATACTTCTCAATTTGAAAATCATATTCGTGCAATTCTTGGTTTACCTTTAGGTAATACAAATAGTAAAGTGGCTGGAATTATGGTAAATCTTGTGGGTGAAGAAGGTTTCAGCGGACAAGTAGTTTATGAAAACATTGAAAAAATCATGGCTATTGATGGCGTAACACCTCATATTTATGGAAAACGAGAAACAAGACCTTTCCGTAAAATGGGACACGTTACCATTGTAAATCCAGATATGGACGAAGCTCGAAAAGTTGCGGAAGAAGTGAAGAACTCGATTAGAGTGGTCAGTATTCAGTAGCAGTAAGCAGAATTTGTCATTTCGAGCGGAGTCGAGAAATCTCATAATTTCAAAAAACAAACCATAAACAACAAACCATAAACAACAAACATGAGTAAAGTAGCAGTAGTAATGGGAAGCATATCGGATATGCCCGTAATGCAAGATGCCATCGAAATATTGAAAGGATTCGACATTGAAGTAGAAGTCGATATCGTTTCAGCACATAGAACACCAGAAAAATTAGTAGATTTTAGCTCAAATGCTCATAATAGAGGAATTTCAGTAATTATTGCTGGAGCTGGTGGAGCCGCTCATTTACCAGGAATGGTAGCTTCTATGAGTCCACTTCCTGTAATTGGTGTTCCTGTAAAATCGAGTAATTCAATTGATGGTTGGGATTCGGTTTTATCTATATTACAAATGCCAGGTGGCGTTCCTGTAGCAACTGTTGCATTAAACGGTGCGAAAAACGCTGGAATTTTAGCCGCTCAAATAATCGGTTCAAACGACAAATGTGCTTTAGATAAAATAGTAGCTTATAAAGAAGGATTAAAACATGCGGTTTTGAAAGCTGCCGAGGATTTGAAAAACTCTTAAAAACAGAAACCCCAACCAAAGTTGGGGAAATCTATTCACAATTAAGTGACAACTATAAAAAAAATTCTACTCTTTCAGGGCAAAAAGGAATGACTTTCATGTCATTTCATCGACAAAATTATATACTTTATCGATATAAACAAGTTTTTTTATGATTTTTTTAGAAAATTTTAACACAAGACATCAAACTACACCGTTTTCATTAATTAAGTTGTCAGATTATAAAGACAGTTTTAAAGCGTGTATTTCTAAGGCAAAAAATGAAATAGATGCAATAATCCAAAATTCGGAAGAACCTACTTTCGAAAATGTTATTGCTGCAATAGACTTTGCTGGTCAAGAATTAGATCGTTTATCAAGTACTTTTTTTAATTTAAATTCAGCAGAAACTAGCGATGAAATGCAAAAAATTGCACAAGAAGTTTCGCCTTGGTTAACCGAATTTAGCAATGATATTACTTTAAACGAAGATTTATTTCAAAAGATTAAAATTGTCTACGATAAAAAAGACAGTTTAAATTTAACAACTGAACAGCAAACACTTTTAGATAAAAAATATAAAGGTTTTGTTCGTAACGGTGCTTTGTTAAACGAAGAGCAAAAAACAAAACTTCGCGAAATTGATACACAACTAGCCAAATTAAAACTAACTTTTGGCGAAAATGTTTTGGCAGAGACCAATAATTATCAACTTCATATTACCAATGAATCCGATTTAAAAGGTTTGCCTGAAGGCGCTAAAGAAGCGGCAGCTGAATTAGCCAAAAGCAAAAATTTAGAAGGTTGG